>JALOMS010000098.1 GCA_025455345.1 Thermoflexibacter sp.
CAAACCAGAAACCGTAATGATTTCTGCAATGGACTTTGCGCCTTTGGTCAGTACCTCGTCTGCTTGGTTAAATGCTTCTTTGACGGAAGTATTGCCGTAAATTTCCTTCAAACGGTTATTCAAAATCACAATCACTGCGTCACAGTTGGCGCGCAATTCTGCCAGACCGTCTTCTGCTCTTTTGTACTTAGGCTTGCCTTCAAAACCGAAAGGAAAAGTAACAATCCCTACGGTGAGGATACCCATTTCCTTCGCAATTTGGGCAATGACAGGAGCCGCACCTGTGCCTGTTCCTCCGCCCATACCTGCGGTGATGAACACCATTTTGGTATTGCTCGCCAAGATGTTGCGAATTTCATCTTTGCTTTCCATAGCGGCAGTTTTGCCTCTTTCAGGGTTTGCACCCGCGCCCAATCCTTTGGTAGAATTGATACCAATTTGGATTTTATTGATGACAGGACTCATTTGCAGAGCCTGAATATCTGTGTTGGCAACATAAAATTCTACGCCTCTAATGCCTTGGCGAAACATGTGGTTTACGGCGTTGCTACCTCCGCCGCCCACGCCAATGACCTTGATAATAGAGGTTTCATTGGTAGGATAATCAAATTCGTAAGTGCGCTCTTTCATAGTTTAAATAGTTATGAGTGATGAGTTATGAGTGATGAGTTTTTTTCACTTAGTTCATAACCCTATTGATGACTTTACTATGTTTTATGTTTTTTAATTAGAAAATTATGAAATTCATTACCTTAAAGTTACAAATTATTTATTATCAGAGCATTATCACATTTATAACTCATAATTCATAATCGCAACGGCGAACCGCTTATAACTAAGAATTAATAATTGCGTTCGTCAAAATCATCAATCAATAACTCTTTGGTTTTGCGAATGATATTGCTGAAAAAGTCCCCTTTGCTTACTTGTGGTTTGCCTGTTACCTGCTTACCGCCTGTTTGTGTAGGTGCATACGCTTGATGAGCATTTTTGAGGTAGTTTTCCTCGCGCTCGTCTATGGTTTTGAAACCTGCCAACACCAAGCCCATCGTAGTGGCATACATTGGCAACTTCACCATTTCCTCACGGCTCTTTCCCAAATATTCGTTGGGGTAGCCAATGCGCGTATCCAAGCCCGTTTTTAGCTCAAAAAGAGGCTGTAAATTAAGCAGTTGTGCGCCACCACCTGTGATGACTACGCCACCCGCCAAGCGATTCGCATAGCCCGATTTCATAATTTCAGAGTGAACTAACTCTATGATTTCCTCCATTCTCGCCTCTATGATTCGAGCCAAATTTTTGATAGAAATTTCTTTGGGTGTTCTACCCCTAATGCCAGGAATAGAAACCACTTCACTTTCTGTTGCTTCTTCTGATAGCGTATTGCCGAACTTTACTTTGAGCAATTCCGCTTGATTGTCAAGGACTTGACAGCCATGCTTGATGTCAGAGGTAATAATATCTCCTCCAAACGGAATAACCGCAGTGTGGCGAATAATGCCATCGTAGAAAATCGCAATGTCCGTAGTGCCGCCGCCAATATCCACCAGCGCAATACCTGCCTCTTTTTCTTCTTCGCTGAGGACAGCCATACTCGAAGCCAAAGGCTCTAAAATCAGGTTTTCTATCTGCAAACCTGCACGCTCTACGGCACGTTTGATGTTTTTGATAGCGTTTGTTTGCGCTGTAATGATGTGAAAATCAGCTTCTAACTTCACACCTGCCATGCCTACGGGGTCTTTGATGTTTTCCTCGTAGTCCACAATGTAGTGCTGTGGCATGACGTGAATAATCTCTGTACCTGGTTCAGTAACAATGCGATACATATCGTTGGTCAGGCGGTTGAGGTCTTCCAACGTAATTTCGTCATTGTCAGAACTGCGGGTAATGCTCCCGCGATGTCTGAAACTTTTGATGTGTTTGCCAGCGATACCTACATTGACCACACCAATTTTGATGTCTGAATTTTTTTCAGCTTCCTCGATTGCCTGAATAATGCTGTCGGTTGTCTTGTGAATGTTAGAAACAATGCCCTCCTTCACGCCGTCAGAGTTCGCCTTGCCTACGCCCAAGATTTCCAGTTTTCCGTACTCATTTATGCGACCAACCATCGCACAAATTTTTGTCGTACCAATGTCGAGTCCTACTACAATTTTTTCGTTCATTTTACTTAGTTAATTTGCATTTTATATTTTGTTTGTCAGCCCCACCCCCAGCCCCTCCCCAAAGGAGAGGGGTGTTTTAAGCCCTCCCAGAAGGGGAGGGTTTGGGTGGGGCAAATGTCATTCACAAACTATCTGATTATCAAAACCTAACTTTATTTTTTTGTACTTATTCCAGCCTTTGGCAGGGATAATTTTGTCGTAGAAAAGCCTTAACTTTTCCAATTTCGCAGGGTAGTCTTCTACCAAGCCAAACTCAATTGCATGATTTCCAATTTGTGGATATATCGTCAGGTTATCGTATTCATCAATGTCAATTTCTGTGATTTGTGCTTTCCAAAACGCCTCATTTTCAATATATTTCAAAAAGTCAAACAGTGGTTTGCCCAAGTTTTTTGTCAGTTTACTTTCCTTGTCGTAAATATGCTCCATGCCCTTGCCTGTGAGCAAAATCACTCTTGGCGTATAGTCAGGCGAAAGCGGCAACCATTCTCCTTCCTTGCCTATGTAATTGCCTTTGCCGTCATTTTTTACCATTCTGGCAATCGGTTGAGAAGGAATGATATTCACCACCAAGTTCCCTTTCAAATCTCTTGATACCTGACAATCAGACACAAAGCCCGCTTCTTCCTCAATTTTCTTCTCGATTTCTGCCAAGTCCGCATTAAGCAGTTTGCCCTCTGCGGTTTGCTGAATCCCCTGCCCGTCAATGATACTGCGTACCCTGTTTTCGTTAATCAGGTTGGGCGCAGTCGCTTCCTCAATCTTAACGACTACGTTGCTGTAAGGCTTGTCGCTATTGCGGAACAAACTCCCAAAAGCCACTGCCGTTAGCACTGCCATTGCACCCAAAAATATTTTTACCCAAAGTTTTAGTTTCATCTTTTTCTTGAATTATGAATGATGAATTATAAATTACGAATGTTTTTATAATTATTGATAACCAATATTTTGCTTTATTCCGTAGGAATTAAATATTGGTAGCACTTAATTCCTTTTTTCGATTTAAGAACTCTGTTAAGAGTTCAACTTTTGCTTTCATATTCAACTCCTCATGGAGTTGGAAATTGACAATGATTCCTTTTTTCTACCAATATTGAATCCCGCAGTGGAACTGCCTAATGGGATTGCCTAATCAGGTTTACTTTATTCATAATCAATAACTCACAACTCCTAACTTAAAAAGGTCTGCTTCTCTCTTTTCCTCATCACTTTTGCATAAGCGTTTAAGCAGTTCATTGTCATTATTCCACTTTACACCGTCAAAAAACTCTGTGCCTTTGTGGTCGCGGACTTTGTAAAGTGCCTTTTCTTTGTAGCAAGTGCCTAAGTAGCAGTACCTTAGTCCATTGTTCTTTGCCCAGCGAATCACTTTCCACATCATCCACTTGCCCAAGGAAAGTTTCATGTATTCTATATCATAAAACGAAAACCAATAGTGCA
Organism: Thermoflexibacter sp.; assembly: GCA_025455345.1. GTDB lineage: Bacteria > Bacteroidota > Bacteroidia > Cytophagales > Thermoflexibacteraceae > Thermoflexibacter. The sequence continues at coordinate 3,606 of JALOMS010000098.1, forward strand.
ACATTTCGCCTTCCAAAGCGGTAAATACGTAGCCAAGTATCTGATTTTCATTCTTAAAGGCAAAAATATGTGTCAATAATTCTCTGCTCAATACATAATCTAATCTATCACTCGCCATATTTCCCCCGCTAAATCGCTCCTCTGCGTACTCTGTACAAAACTGTTGAAATTCAGGTGCTTGCAAGTCAAATTTACTTTTTTCTATGACTTCTACTTGTACATTTAGTTCTGCTATTTTTCTATCTACTCTCCTATTTTCCGAGCTATCTTCAAAGTTTGCCAAGCTCACTCTCAGGCTACGCGCCATGTAAAATATATCGCTCTCTATCTGATAGTTACCCGTATAAGGCAAAAATCCCTTGCTATAAATTTCGGGCATTTCGCTGTTGTTTTCTTTTATGCAATAAACCGCATAAGAGAATGTATAAGTATTATAATCTGTCTGATATTCAGAGTAAAAGGTTTTCATTTGTTAAATAGTTGAATAGCTAAATAGTGATAATAGTTTGATAGTTAAATAGTTATTCTGATAATTTTTGTTTTGTAATTTTCAATCTCGTAGAGATGAACGTTTTGTAATAAATCCGCTATGTTAATTTTACAAAGTCCCGTTAGGGATGTAACCGAATACATTGTTTCGTGCCTACGGCACTACAAAACGGTCGTGCCTAACGGCACTTTTACTTATTTCATTATTTTAACTATCCAACTATTCTAACTATTTCATTTACAATCTCTTTTGACGCATTTGGCTTCCCTAATTTCTTTATATTTGCTACTAAAATCTTCTGTTTTTCTTCATCTTTTAATAATTCTAAGGTCTTTATAATCAATAGGTTACTTGCTTCATTGTCTTTCACCAAGATTGCGGCGTTTTCGTTTACTAATGCCATCGCGTTTTTGGTTTGGTGGTCCTCGGCAACGTTGGGCGAAGGCACTAAGATTGTCGGTTTTCCTGCCAAGCAAAGTTCGGAAACGGATAACGCGCCTGCTCTGGAAATGACTACGTCCGCACAAGCGTAAGCATAGTTCATTTCATAAATAAAATCTTTGACATATAAACTTTTGTTATTCAATGTATTAGCAAAATTTTTCATTTCCTCAAAGTAAATTTTTCCTGTCTGCCAAATCACTTGATAACCTTGTGCAAGCAGTTCGCCTACACCACTTTTGAGGCAATTATTAATCGTTCTTGCGCCGAGGCTACCGCCCAAGACCAAGACTGTTTTTTTATTTTCCGATAAGTCAAAGAACTTAAATGCTTCATTTCTAATATTTTCCAAATCAGTAATGTCCTTGCGAACAGGATTCCCACAAAAGATAATTTTTTCTTTGGGGAAGTAGCGTTCCATGTTTGGGTACGCCACGCAAATCTTATCTACTGACTTGCTCACCAATCTATTCGTTAGTCCTGCGTGGCTATTTTGCTCTTGGATTAGGGTTTTAACTCCCTGCCAAACAGCTACTTGCATGATTGCGCCACTTGCATAACCACCTACTCCAATCACTGCGTCAGGTTTGAAATCTTTTACTATTTTCCATGCTTTCCACAAACTTTGCACGAGTTTGAAGGGAAAACTTAGGTTCTCTAAGGTCAATTTCCTTTGCAAGCCCCGAATCGGCAAGCCTATGATTTTAAAACCTGCTTTGGGTACTTTTTCCATTTCCATTTTGCCCTCTGCTCCTACAAAAAGTATTTCACAATCAGGTATTTGTGCTTTTAATTCTTGGGCGATTGCAATTGCGGGGTAAATATGCCCGCCTGTTCCACCGCCACTGATAATAAATTTCATGCTATCTGTATTTTTACCACTAAGGCACGAAGACACTAAGAAAATTGCATTTTAAAATTACTTCGTGGCTTTGTGTCTTAGTGGTGACCTAATTATAATTCACCAACTCTCGATACGCTTTTAGATATTTATTTAGTCTTTCCGTATCGTTTTCAGATACTTGGCGTAACCTGCGAATATCCATATTGTCTTCTAAGTCATTGATTTTCACTTTTATTGCCAAAGGATTTTCCTTCACTCTCTCTATAAACTCTTCGTAACTTTCTCCTTCGCGCTTTGTCAAACTGTCCAAGGCTTGAATAATCTTCATTGAAAAGCCTTCTGCCTCTAATTTTTCCAAAGTCCAAGCCGTATCTTCTACTACATCATGCAGGAGTGCGGTGATTTTTTCATCTTCGCTCTTGCTCCTTGCCATGACCTGAAAAATATGCAAGATGTACGGCTTTCCTGCCTTGTCCGTCTGTCCCTTGTGCGCCTCAATCGCTATTTCGATTGCCCGTTGTAAATTCATAAATACAGTAGTTAAATAATTAATTGTTAGATAGTTATTCTGATAGCTTTTGCTTTGTAATTTTTATTAAATAGTTTATTTGTTTTGGTAAATCATTTAACTGTGAAAAAATATGCTTGTACTTATCCTCATCTATCAGTTTTCTAACTTTTGCTTTTTCATTCCAATCTAAACATTCTCTGGTTGAGGCTCTTGCAATAATGAAAAATCTGATTTTATCGGTTTTATGATGTCTGCCAAAACCTTCTGCAATATTTGCGGAAATACTATCTATCGCTCTCACAAACTGTTTTCCAAGTGTATCTTTGGAGAAGTTTTGCCACTCAACTACTAAGTTCCAAACATAATTACTCAAATGAAAAGCAATTTTATAAGCCTCTACATCATTCAGTTTGAGATATTTTTTTCCCTCATTTTCATTTTGGCTATTCATAAAAAATGTATTTAAAACTATTTAGCTATTTAGCAAACAACTATTTGCTTTCAAAAGGGCTTTTTGTTGTGATTTCTCCATTTGGAAGTTCGTAAAACTTTTTCCCTTGATAAGAATACACATTAGGAATGCCTTTTTGTCTATTTTCCTCTTGCGCCTCTTTTACAGCCTTACTAAATAATTTGCTGTAACTTGAAGCAATTTGATAAATTTTTATATCATCTAAGTTTTTGACTTCCATTACTTTATATCTTTTAAAAAAATCTTGAAAAAGTCTTTCATTTTCACTTTCAAACTACTGTTAGGGTCTGCGACCACTAACAGGGTAGGAAAACGCTAACAGTGGTTGAAAACCCTGTGAGTCGTTTTTCAACTCTCATTTTCTAACTGCTTGATTTCTTTTACTAATTCATCATATTTCAATGCTTTTAACCAAATTTTTGGTAATTCATTTGTAAGGAATTTTAATAAAAATTTGGTATCAAACCGTTTTACTTCCATAGCCTCAATATTCTTTCCTCCATATCCAAGTGTACTTTTAAGATATTTCCCCTCAATTAATACCTTCAAATTTTCAAAATCTTGATTACCAAAATCATTTTTATAGCCAGGGAAAAGCATTATATCTGATTTTAAAAATTCCTCAAATCCACTATTATTAAATCCTAATAATGCTTTTGTCAAACATATATAAAAGCGACCCTCTAAGTCATTTGGATTTTGATTTAATATCATTTCAAAATCACTCAAAGCATAATGTCTTTGACTTTTATCTTTGCTTGCAAGTTTTGCTAAACCTGACCCTAAAAGTTCTTCTCTTGTCATTTTAGTATTAATATGATTAATCTTTTCGAATATCAGATATTCAATATATTATATTCTATACTCACTCTTCATTCAACTCCTAACGGAGTTGCTACCACACGAATATTCTATTTTCTACCAATATTGAACTCCTACGGAGTTTGTTATTTTACAACTATTTCAAACAACCTCAAACCATTTCAAACTTGTATTGAAAGTATTTCAAACCCTCGCCACTCTCCCAGTATTACTTTTCTTAAACAACTTTTCCTTTGCACTTTGCAAAATTGGCTTGTACGTATTGCTACGACTCACGCTGATAATGATACCAATAGACGCACCTGTGAGGAGCAGAGAAGTACCACCCATGCTCACCAGAGGCAACTGCAAGCCCGTTACAGGCAGGATTCCCGTTGCTACGCCCATGTTTATCATTGCTTGAAAGACCACACTGAAACTTAGCCCTGCCGAGAGCAAGCCACCAAAGGCATTTTCACTTTCATTCACTGCTAACATTCCGCGATACAGGAGCGTAAGAAACAAGCCTATCACCACCATTGCGCCCATAAAGCCATATTCTTCCACCAAAATCGCAAAAATAAAGTCCGAATACGGGTGCGGAAGGAAGTTGCGCTGATGACTTTGCCCTGGTCCCTTGCCCGCAAATCCGCCTGTGGCAATTGCTATGTAGGACTGCTCGGTTTGGAAAGGCAGGTGATTTGCGTCCAAGTACGAACTCATACGGCTTCTGACCGTACCGCCTCTCTGCCCTACTGCCAATGCCAATGCACCTACGATTATGCCTACTGCGACCATGCCTGCCAAGTATCTCAAAGGCATTCTGCCGATGAACATGATGAGCATACACGTCAAAAAGAGAATCGCTGCACCTGAAAAATCGCTTAGTGCGATTAGTCCGCAAATTAATCCACACCAAAACAAAATTGGAATCAAGGTTTTCTCTATGTTCCTGATATTCTGCTGACGCTTGGAAAGCATACTTGCCACATTCGCTATCAGTGCCAACTTTGCCAAGTCCGCAGGTTGGAACGTATGATTGATGTAAGGTATTGTAAGCCAACGAGTTGCTTCATTGAGCGTGGTGCCGTAACCCCAAGTGAAAATGAGCAAAGGCACTGAAAACAGCAATGCCAAACGCGACAGCTTTGAGAAATATTTGTAATCAATCTTGTGGCAAAACCACATCACTACAAAGCTCAACACAAACAAGAGTGAATGTTTGAGTAAGTAACTTTCGTTTTCCTTTCCGTACTTGAAGGCAAGCGTACCTGTGGCACTGTAAACCAGCAAGATACTGATGAGTGCCAAGATGAACACTACTCCCCAAATAATCGGGTCGCCTTCTAACAGTTTGCGCTCTTTTAAACTAATTCCTTCTGTTTTCATATTTTTAGCCCCACCCCAGCCCTCCCCAAAGGAGAGGGAGTTAGAATAATTTGATTATTTTTTATTTTGTTTCACCACTAAGACACGAAGGCACTAAGATTTTTATTTCATGTATTTTTCAAATTCCTTCGTGTCTATGTGTCTTAGTGGTTTCAAATTGTATTTATCTAATTTTCAAACTGACCAAGCAAAAAATTGCCAGCATGATTCCCACTATCCAAAACCGTGTAACTATCTTTACCTCATGGATTTGCTTCTTCTGAAAATGATGGTGAAGCGGCGACATCAAAAATATCCTTCTCCCTTCTCCATATTTCTTTTTTGTATATTTGAAATAGCCAACCTGAATCATTACGGATAGGTTTTCCACCAAAAATATCCCACAAAGTACAGGAATCAACACTTCTTTTCGCACCATAATCGCCAAAGTTGCTATCAATGCGCCCAAAGTGAGGCTACCCGTATCGCCCATGAAAACTTGGGCAGGATAGGAGTTGTACCACAAGAAACCTATGCAGGCTCCCACAAAAACAGTAGCGAAAATTGCCAATTCGCCTGTATGAGGTATAAACATGACATTCAAGTAATTAGCAAAAATAGCATTGCCCGAAACGTAAGCGAAAACCGCCAAGACTATCCCAATAATTGCCGAAGTACCCGCCGCCAGTCCGTCCAATCCGTCCGTAATATTTGCACCATTGGAAACGGCGGTAATTAAAAAAATCACAAAGGGAATATAAATCACCCAAGTCCATTCGCTATCTAAGAAAAATACCAAATCGTGGTAATCAAATTCATTGGATTTGAAAAAAGGAATCGTAGTAATAGTGGACTTAATGTCCTGATAACTATTGGTTTGCAAAAGTTCTACTACATTATTGGTCTTGCTTTTGTCAAACTGACGCACTACCACATTATCGTTTACGTACAAGGTTATGCCTACCACCAAACCCAACAACACCTGTCCTATAATCTTAAATCTTCCTTTTAATCCTTCTTTGTCTTTCTTAAAAACTTTGATATAATCATCTACAAAACCTATGAATCCTGCAAAGAGTAACGTAATGATTAACAGCACTATATACACATTCGTAATTCTGGTAAAGAGCAAAGTAGGAATCAAAATCGCGATGATGATGATGACTCCACCCATCGTAGGTGTTCCCTTTTTTTGCATTTGTCCTTCCAAACCCAAGTCCCTCACTATCTCGCCAATCTGCTGTTTTTGCAGGTAATTGATGATTCTGCGCCCGTACACCGCCACAATGAGCAGGGAAAGCACAGCCGCCATGCCCGCCCGAAAGCTGATGTATTGGAACAAGCCCGCCCCTGGCAGGTCAAATCGCTCGTCTAAATATTGAAATAAGTAGTAAAGCACTGTTTTTCGTTAGTTATGAGTTTTGAGTTATAAGTGATGAGTTTTTTATTTCTCATTCCAGATTTCTAATTTTGTATTTCATTCCAGATTTTATTGCTCTTCAATAAATCTCTCAAAAAGTTCGTCCCAAGAATTGCATTTTTCAAAGTAAGGGAGCAAAGCCTGAAACAATAAAATTCTTTTCTCACTTGTACGTAACTTATTGAAATTGATATACTTTATATTCTCTTTGAACTCTTCGTAAGGGTATCTTAGAATGTCTGGAAACCATGCGTATTCTAAGATTCGCTGTACTCTGAACTTGGGACTGTCATCTATGGTATAATCCCAAAAATATGGTTTAAAATAATCTTTTTGTTCTTCTGTTAGCACCAATCGCATTTTTTAAAAGCATTGATAATTTCATTCACAAAATTTTCTTTGTTATATTTATCTTTTAAAGAATCTGGTCGTCTTGTAACTACAAATTTTATATTTTGATACTCAAAAGACCTTGTAATAATATCGTTGTCTTTACAGTGATTCATTTCTTCATGCTTAATATTTAAAAAATTATGGTAAAATCTCCATCCCCAATCATTATTTCTTCTCCCCATAACCATTAGCACATAACAAGGTTTTAGTATTTCTATTTCCATTTTTAATAGTTCAAACATTGCTTTTTCTTGAATTTCTATCTCCTTAGGATTTACTGTCCTTACCACCTTTTTATCATTCTCATTTTTTTGAGGAGAAATTTTATAGATATTAGTCCAAATAATATTCTTCACCCAACCTTCATTGTCTTTTAAATCAAGTAACTTTTGAGTTACACTTTTTGTAACTGCCCAAAACCTTGATGTACTCCCATTAAAGGTATCTTTGTCTGTTTTTCCCTTCCAGTTCAGAGGAAAATCGTTGTATTCTGACCTGCATTTGCTTCTTTTAAGTGCTTCTTTCTCTTTGCCCTTTTCTATTATACAAGCATTATCCCACCCATTCAAACATCTACCTATTACCATGATTTTGTGTTTACTTTCTGAATAATTTTTTCCTATCTGCGGGTAAAACAATACATATTTTTTATCCTCAAACAAACTGTGTTCGGTAAATTCTCTGACTGCATTTTCTAATGCTAAATCATACTCTACCCATAATTTTATCGTTT
>JALOMS010000677.1 GCA_025455345.1 Thermoflexibacter sp.
ATATTCAACTCAGGATTTTCAGCAATATATGTTTGAATTGCCTGTTCAGTATCATCTTTAGAGCAATCATTGATAATAATTACTTCCTTTTCTATTTGACGGATGAGCTGAACTTCCTTAATTTTATTAAATATCAAATGAATAGTTCTTCCTTCATTGTATGCAGGTATTACAATTGATAACTTCTTAATATTCATAAGTAAGATTTAAGGTTTGTTTCTAAATTTATTTGCGTCAAATATACATTCAGATATTTCTAAATCTTAAATATCTTTTCAATTATTTTATAGATATTTTTTCAAACATATACAAAAATAATACTTTAAACCTTGTAAAAATCTCATGGAACGCTTTTATTATTAAGTAAATAGATATACATTTATGTTCATTCTTGAAATATCTTTAGAGAAAAACAAAAAATTAGGAAAAAATCACCTTAGTTGAATATAAATCTATGAAACCAATCTTACTCTTTCTCATTGCCTTAGTCCCTGTTGCGCTATTTGCCCAATCCAAAGAAGAAATCAGTCGTTGGGAACAGCAAGCAAAACAAGTCAAAATTATACGCGATAATTGGGGTATTCCGCATATTTACGGCAAGACGGACGCAGACGCTGTCTTTGGGTTGCTCTACGCCCAATGTGAAGATGACTTTATGCGGGTGGAAATGAACTACATAGAAAAATTAGGGCGAACCGCAGAGGTCAAAGGTGAATCCGAAATTTATAAGGATTTATTGATGAAAATGGTCATCGACTCTACCGAAGCAATGGCTGACTACCAAAAATCTCCTGCTTGGCTAAAAAAACTATTAAATGCATACGCAGATGGGATTAACTTCTTTTTATACAAAAATCCACAAATCAAACCTGCTCTGCTCAAAAGATTCCAACCTTGGTATCCCTTGTTGTGGACGGACGGAAGCATAGGAGCTATCAATACAGCAGATTTTACACCCAATGACTTAGAAGCGTTCTACTCAAAAAGCCCTTCGCTCGGCTCTGTTTCCCAAGAAAAATCAATACAGGCAAAACCCATAGAAAAAGAGGAAATACTCACAGGTTCAAATGGTTTTGCTTTTGCTCCCTCTATCACTGAATCGGGCAAGGCAATTTTGTACATCAATCCGCACGTTACCTTTTATTTCCGTCCTGAGGTTCACGTAGTCAGCGAAGAAGGTCTAAACGTCTATGGTGCAGTTACTTGGGGACAGTTCTTTGTCTATCAAGGATTTAATGAAAAATGTGGCTGGATTCATACTTCTAACTACACCGACGTAACGGATATGTACATAGAAAAAGTGAGCAAAAAAGGTGAAAAATGGTTTTACGAATATGAAAAAAAGTTGAAACCGATTCGCGAGAAAACTATTACGCTCAAATACCTAAAAGATGGCAAAATTGGCGTTAAAAATATCAATGCTTTATATACTCATCATGGCGCAGTGATGAAAAAAGAAATGGGCAATTGGCTAAGTCTAAAATCCAACAATCGCTCGCTCAACGGACTGATTCAGTGCTGGCAACGCACCAAAGCAAGGAGTTTTGCAGAGTACAAGAAAAGTATGGACTTAGTCGCTAATACATCGAACAATACCGTCTATGCAGACGCAGAGGGAAATATTGCCTATTGGCATGGGAATTTTTTACCTATCAGAGATACCCGATACGACTGGTCAAAGCCCGTAGATGGGAGCATTGCCGCTACGGAATGGAAGGGACTGCACAAGGTAGAAGAGTCCGTACACCTCTACAACCCGCCAAACGGGTGGCTACAAAACTGCAATGCTACGCCCTTTACTGTGGCAGGGAAATACAGCCCTAAAAAAGAAAATTTCCCCTACTACATGGCTCCTGACGGTGAAAATTTTAGAGGAGTGAATGCCGTAAAAGTATTGGATAGGGAGAAAAAATATAACTTAGACAAGGTCATTGCGGCAGGCTATGACGATTATCTTGCCGCTTTTGAGGTGCTGATTCCTCCTTTGGTCAGTGCTTTTGAACAAAATATCAAACCGCAAGACTCGCTGTATGCCTATTTGGTGGGCGCAGTGATGGTACTGAAAAATTGGGATTACAGAAGCACCGAAAAGTCAATAGCAACTACTTTGGCGATAGAATGGGGGCAAAAATTACTCCCTGCGATTCAAAAAGTAAAAACCGTAGAAGATGAGGAGTTAGACCAAGTCGCAAAAACTACTTATTTTGTAAAAAATGCAAATCCTAATGAACTTCTCATGCCCCTACTTGAAACCTTGCAAGAGCTGAACAAAAAATTTGGTCGCTGGCAGGTGGCATGGGGCGAAATCAATCGCTTCCAAAGGATAAGTAACTCACATACACCTATGTATGACGACAAACAAGCAAGTCTGCCCGTCAAGTTTGCTTCCTCCGCATGGGGAATGTTGCCTTCTTACACAAGCAGATATTTTAATACCAACAAAAGATATGGGGTCAATGGCAATAGCTTTATTTGTGCGGTCGAGTTTGGGGACAAAATCAAGGCAAAATCGCTCTTAGCGGGTGGTGAAAGTGGCAATCCCCAATCCAAGCACTTCAAAGACCAAGCAGAGATGTACACCAAAGGCAAGTTCAAAGAAGTGCTGTTTTACAAAGAAGACATTGAAAAAAATGCAGAAAGAACGTATCACCCTGGGGAGTAAGCCTATTATCTTAGCAAAAATCAGTATAAAATGGAAAAAAGATTTGTAGAGTACCTTCAAGATGTGCTAATCAGTATTCATGAGAATATACACGAGGCTCGCGAACGCAAAAATTTTGCAGACAAAGATGAATTGGATTATATTGAAGGTAAGCTGATGGCGTATAATGAAGTTTTAGCTATTTTGCGTATGAGTGCTAAAGAGTTCGATATTCCGAGCGCAGAGATAGGATTGTAGAAGATATAATTGGTAATCCATAGAGCATGCCTTATAGGTCGTTAATAGCTGATAAGTATATTTCTGCTT
>JALOMS010000678.1 GCA_025455345.1 Thermoflexibacter sp.
ATCTTTAATAGTTTCATAATCAAGTTTTTATAAACAATAATCTATACATCATTATAACTATAAACAAAAAACATGACAATTTATCTATTTCCCTTTTTCTGATAAACTACAAATATACAAGCAACAATCAAAAAGGTAAAGATGGACATTGTTAAAAAAAATAGAACAAATCAAAGAAGAAGTGTATATGAATAGCATAAAAAAGTAATAATCATCATTTATTTATAGATTTTATCATATAGTAATCTTTGAAAAATACAATTTCTTAAAAAATTTATTAAAAAAAGTACAATTTTTGTAAAAAAAGTACAATTTCTAAAAATTAGAAAAGTTATATTATAATTTTAAAAACATAAAAATCAAAATATTAAAAAAGTACAATAAAAATAACAAAAATGTACAATTTTAATTAGAATAGTAAAATTTTTTTGAAAATTTTTGTACTAAAATTTGGAAATGAAAAATTAGATACATTATATTTGTATCATAATTCAATACTTAAAAACTTTATAAAAGTTTATTTATCCCTTTGTATTGTGTTACAATTTTATTTACTAAAAATAATGACAACTTTAAATCGTACTTTAAGAAACTCTATTTTTGGATTACTTGCATCTACTTTGGTATTAACCTCTTGTCAGAAAGAGCAAATCGCTGAAACGCTCGGTCAAGATAATACTACTTATGTAAACGCATCTTTTAGCACTACTTCGAATGTTTCCTTTAATATCAAGGCATTAGACCAAGAAAATAAAGCTATTGCCCTTTCTGATATTAAAGTTTATATAAATGAAATCAAACCTGAAAATCAAATTTTGCATGGTGGTATAGATAACAGAGGTGTATTTCAGGCATTGAAAATGTTACCTACGGCTACAGTAGAATTAGTTGGGAAAGTAATCATAGACCCTAATTTTATTGGTCTTTATGCAGTAGAAGTTCCTATTAACAAAGCTACCTTAAGCGTAGATTATACTTTCACTTTTGACAAAGGCTCTATCAGCAATGGCAGAGTAGAAGAAACTGAAGGTGCTTGTAATTATACAACCCTTAATAGTTCTATCTACACAGGTCAGACTTACTCCGTGCCTCAAGCAGACGCTAATGGAAAGCCATTGGCTTGCGACTTGTTTTCTCAAAGACCATTGAACGCTGACTTTATGGGTACAGCATCTACACTTTTACAACTTTCTAAGGATAATGCTGATAATAAGGCTCTTGCCGCTTCTTCTACACAGTTCCCTGCTTTGTCTGTTACTCAAAATGCAGAGGTTTGGGTTACTTTCTTAGGCGAAGTTGCTGGTTTTAAAAACTCTTTAGGATATTATATTTATGATGAATCAGAACACGCAAGTCTTACAGTAAATAAAATCAAAGATAGAGCTATTATCTTCAATAACACTTCATTACCGAACAGTGGAGGTAACTTGCCTGCCGGATTCACTTACAAAATTCCTGGGATTATTCCTTCTGGAAAAAGAATTGGTTTCTTTATCATCGCAAACGCTTGGAATAATGGAGTTTCTGACAATGGTAAAGCAGTATATTATAGCGACCGCCGTTTCAATCCAGAAAGCACAGACGCTAAAAGACAACATACAATTTTGTTAGCAGACCGTGCCGCAGATGGAAAGCCTAAAGGAGTACTTCTTGCCTTCGAAGACCTCCCAAGAGAAACAGAGAATGGCTTAAATAAAGATTTTAATGATGTTATTTTCTACATTACTGCAAATCCTGCTGAATGTATCGTTCCAAATACCATGACAGATGTCAAAACTGAAATCGACAACTGTAAGGAATGTAACGAGCCAAAGATATATCAAGACTTAACTTGTGGTGTGCTTTTATTTGAAGATTTGTGGCCTAAAAAAGGTGATTTTGATATGAATGATATGGTGGTAAACTACAAATTCTTGAAGTTCAAAGACCGCAACAATAAGATTACGAAGTTACAAGCTGATTTTGACTTAAAGGCAATCGGAGCTACTTACAAAAATGGTTTTGGTTTTGAGATGATTAACTTCCCTGCAAGCAAAATCAATAAGGTAACAGGTTCTCTCCTTACACGTGGCTATATTAGCGTAGATGGTAAAGGATTAGAAACAGACCAAGCTAACCCAACTATTATTGCTTTTGATAATGCTTTTGACTTGGTAAAAGGAAGTGCAACAGGATTTATTAACACATTAGCCGCAGATAAATCACCAAAACCAAGAGTAGAGTTCAATACTTCTACTATTAATATAGAATTCGTAACAGGTGCTTTGCCTAATGACTATGAGTTAGGAGCTGTTCCTTTCAATCCATTCATCATTGCAGACGGAGTACGTAGCCGTGAAGTACACTTATCAGATGGAAAAGCTACTGCAAAAGCTAAAGCAGGTTGGAATGCAAATTACTTCAACGGTGCAGATGTAACATCAGTAGAACCTTACAAAACAAATGATGGAAGTATGCCTTTTGGATTGCATTTGCCGATTGCTGTGGGAGCAACATTCAGACACCCAATAGAAAAGACATCTATAGAAAAGGCATATCCTGATTTCAAAAATTGGTCTATGAATCCAAACAATCCTGCTTATATTCTTTGGTATAACAATGCCGTATCTAACTTAGTATTTGAATAATATTTTAAACTTTGTAAAAAGAGGGTATCTATCAAACATAGATACTCTTTTTTTTTATTAGCGAATAGAGGAAAGTTGATAATCTCCATATTTCTTTAGATAATTCACTAAGCCACCTTCATTTAAAATATCTATCATCACTTGAGGCATTTTGCTTGCATGGTAAGTAATCCCAGTAGTCTTGTCAATAACAGTTCCATTGAGCAAATCTATATCTAATTCGCTATTGGTCTGTATATTATGTTCTGGAATTTCTAAGACAGGTAAGCCAATATTGATAGCATTGCGGAAAAAAATTCGCGCAAAAAATCTTGCAATGACGACCGAAACACCTGCGGCTT
>JALOMS010000679.1 GCA_025455345.1 Thermoflexibacter sp.
AAGGTGGCCAGGTCTTTATGCCCGACGCGCCCCGGTTACCTGCGCGTCGGGCATGTCCGGCAATAAGAAAAGTACGACGAACAAAGGTTGCTTTGTCCCCCAAAAGGCCAAACAATACGGAAACTACGACAAAACTTTCGTATATTTGAGTGTTGTGGGCTATTTTAAGGAAACAAAGATGACAGATAGAAACTTATTATCCGACTTTGTAGATAGCATTGAAAGATGTGAAATTGCAGATTTTTTTGAGAAAATTGATTTTCATTTTTCTCAATCTAATATTGAAATATCTGATTTGACCTTGCTTAATTCTTTAAGAAAAGAGTTTGTGTATGGTAAAACTAATTTTGATTATTTTGATAAGTTGAAAGTCTTTACACAGTCAAGTATTCGTATTACACAAAATCTAACTAATAATCAAAATGCTTTTTATGAAAGTACAGAAGAAAAATTTATAGGTTTAACAATAGAAAATTACAAAATAGAAAGTTTTATTGGTGCAGGTGGATTTGGAATGGTGTTCAAGGGAGTTCATCAGTATCTAAAAAATGAAGTCGCAATAAAGATTTCGTATGAAATTCAAGAGGAATATTCTGAAATACGAAAATTATCACAAATTGGCTTGTCAGGAGTAAAGCAACTTGAACATAATAATATTGCTAAGATATTTACTATGGGAGAAATTATGTTGTTTAATTCTCTAAGAATATACGTAATTATGGAAGTAGTTAGAGGAGGAAGTCTTGCTATGTTACCTAAAATTCGTTTATCAAAAAATGAAATCCGTAGTAGAATAGAAATATTTATTAAAGTTTGTCAGGCTTTGCAATATGCCCATAATTTGGTTTATAAAAATAATTTTGGATTTCAAGTTACAGGTGTGATGCACGGAGATGTAAAACCCCTAAATATTTTACTTGAAAACGAAGATACACCTAAAATTATTGACTTTATGTTTATAGATTTGGGGAGACTACAAAAAGTAAAAGTTATACAACCCAACTTCTCTTTATCAACTGATAATTTAACAAGTGCAATGGGGACTTTGGAGTATATGCCCAAAGAGCAAGAAAATCAAGGTATAGTAACAATACAGACAGAAATTTTCACATTGGGGGCTACATTGTTTGAATTATTTAGCCCAACACCTTTTGGGAATTTTCGCCATAAATTGAATTTAACTTATTCACTAAATGCGAATAAAATTAATGAAGGTATTATCAAATCCGAATTACTTATGCACAATCCAAGCATAAGTAGCAGAGTTTCTAAAATAATAAATAAATGTACTCAACACAACCCAAATGATAGATATAACAGTATCACTGATTTGATAAAAGATTTAAGAAATTTAAACAAATGGTGGAATATATTTTGACAAATAAACAAAAACAGCCCACAACATTGCATCAAACCCATTAAGTTAAGAAAAAAAGGTGGCACGAGGCTTGTTCTGTGCCACCTTTTTGGCAAAACATTTTTCCCAAAGGCATATTTTCCCCAGTCGTTTTTTGCACCAACAAAAAGTCAATTTATCTCAAAGAACTTACATCAATATTCTACTAAAAGCCTCGTTTATAATTCCATTCTGTCTGGTGCCGGTCGTTGGTGCGTATCATTTTTCGCTTTCGTCCTGCTTTCTTGGGCTTTATCATTTCCAAACTTTGCAGGCAATAAACTTGCATTTCTTCCAAAACTTTTCCCAATTCTTTATCTCGTTTTTCCCATAGATCAAACCAATAATCCCGTAGTATGCCCGCCCCAATATTTCGGTTGGCCTGATAGCCCCCATTTTCTTTTTTCTTGTTTTTTGAGGGGTTGTTGTTTCGCTTTTGGCTGATTTGTTTGGCATCTAAATTTGCTTGCAAATTGGCAATGCTTTGCATGTTGTAAAATAACAAGTTTGCCCAAATATCCTGCAATATGGCCTGTTCCGAATAGCCCGAAAATATGCCCAACATTTGATGGCTCTTCAAACAAAAAAAGCAAGTTTCTATGGCCCAACGCAAACGATACAATTCTGCCAAATCCTTGATGGTAAATGACTTGTCCAAATTGGTCATCAAAACTTCGGTTTCGCCCGTGGGCAGAATAATTTTTACCAAACGATAGGATATGGTGTCCAGTTTGGATTTTCTGATACCCGATTTTTCTAGTCTTTTGTAAGTCCTTTCGCTCAAGGGTTCGACAATAAAGGCTTCATCGTCAGGGCTTTGCATAAAGTTTTTAACACTATTTGAGAACCCTGTTTTTAGGCGGATGACATATTTTGAACCATTTTTATCGTGCCAAAAGGGGACAATGTGCGAGCCGTAGCCCCTATCATAAATGGCGATGATATCTTTGGGGATTTCTTGTACCTGTTTTTGCAGACAAGCATTGAGGTCTGTTGTTTGCTTGGGGTGCATGGAAACAGATGTAATTAGCTTGTTCAAAATATCAAAATAACAAGACAGTTTAATGGAGGCAACCGATTTATACTGATTCTTGTGAAGTCCAATTTTGCGATTTTCTTCGGTGTCCGGAAGCATTTGAACCGTGCAATCACAAGCCCAAAGCCTATAATTTTTGAACCTTTCCGCTTTTCTATGGTGTTGATAAAAGGATTGGGCAGATGCGCAGAAAAGGTCTTTAAATATAGCTGGGCTTAATTTTTTGCGGGCTTGACAGAGGGCAGATTTTGTGCAAGTTTTCCCTTGGCCAAAAAGACAATTGAGCTCTGATTGTAGGCTCTTTTTTGTGAGTTTGGAAAAAAACTTACATAAAGTTTTGAAGGGAAGTTTTCGTTTTCGGGTAAAATCCGAGGGCTTTTGGCGGTAGTTTTCTGGGTTTCGGGCAGCTTCCCTCAAAAAAGACTGGAGGTCTCCGATAATTTTTTTGAAATCTGTAACATAGTTTGTAGTTTTAAAACGTTAAACAATGGGATAAAATTACGCATTTTTCTTAACTTAATGGTAGTG
>JALOMS010000099.1 GCA_025455345.1 Thermoflexibacter sp.
ATATTTATTTCGTCAGGAATGTAAAAAATGTAGCTTACGAAGCAAACTTGACTTTCAGAAACAGCGACAAAACGCCACAACTCTGGAATCCTGTGGACGGCAATTTTTATGACATTCCTACCATTAAAAAAGAAGGAAAAACCACACAAATTAGCTTGCAAATTGCGCCCGAAGAGTCCTTTTTTATTGTTTTTAGGAAAAGTCCCAAGAAAGCACCGCTTACAGACAAGCAAAGCGCAATCATTTCCGAAAAAGCCATTACGGGCGAGTGGGAAGTGCGCTTTCCGCATGGCTGGGGCGCACCTACACGCATTACGTTCCCTGAACTTACCTCTTGGACTGCCGCCAAAGACACCGCCATTCACTATTTTTCGGGCATTGCCGCTTATCACAAGACTTTCGAACTCTCTGCTGATGAAATAGGGCAAGGCAAGCGAATTTTCTTGGACTTGGGCAAAGTAAGAGAAGTGGCAGAAGTTTGGCTCAATGGCAACAAATTGGGCGAAAGGTGCTTTGTGCCTTACAGTTACGAAGTTACGCCTTATTTGAAAGCTGGGAAAAACTATTTGGTCGTAGAAGTCGCCAATGTGCTGAATAACAGAATGGTAGGGGACGCAAAAATTCCAGAGGCGTATCGCCGCACCAAGTCCAATATCCTCAAAGGCACAACAGCATGGTCTAAACCTTGGGCGGAAGTGGGTTTGGTGGAGTCTGGACTTTTGGGAGTGGTGAAGTTGGTGAGTAAGTGATTTGAAATTAGCACATTAGATTAAATCATCAGTAAAAATTTGAAAAAATAGCTTTACTAATGTTCTGCTCATTAGTAAAGCTATACCTGATAAAAATATACCTATTTTTTCAGTTCACCTTTTGTTTTCCTTCATTCAGGTTCATGGTTTTTCCTTGCCAGACAAAAATGCCTTTTAGCCCTTTGGGGAGGGTAACAAAGCCCTCTATGCCTCCATTCTTCGTTTTTTTGAAGTCAAACTCAATATTGCCCAAATAGTGCGGATAAGAGCCTTTCATTTCCTTCAAAATCCCAAAAGCAGGGGCAATTTTCACTGATTTAAAGCCAATTTCGTTGGGCGTAATACCCGCTAACACACTAAAATAGGCGTAGGCAGGAGCGGTACTCCAAGGGTGCGCCTCAGAGCGTTCATGTATTGGGCGTTCGGGGGTAGTCGTTAGCCCTTTTTCCACCAATTGATACCAAGGCTTCACTACCTCATCAAACATATCTCCTGTGTTAGTTTTGCTTATGGCATTGAAAAAATTAAAGCGATAGTAATAACCTGCTTGGCTAAGGGTGGTATCTTGTACCAATCTGTTTATCAGTTCTTTCTGTTTATTTTCAGGCATTGCATCTGTGAGAACAGCCATGATATTCACTCTTTGGTCGTAGAAATCTTTTTCTGGGTGTTCGGCAAATACACCTCTTTTTTCATCAAAACAAAGCGCATAGACCTTCGCCTTGATTTCGTTGGCTCGTGCCGTATATTTTGCGGCTTCTTCCTTTTTTCCTAAGTAATTAAAAATTTCGGCAGCGCGTTGTAGGGTATAAACGTAGTGCAAGGTTACTACGGCAGAGTTGCCCTCGGCAGAGTTGGGAGGCATACCTCCCCTTTTGCCTTCGGTGTACCAGTCTATAAAATATTTCCACTGTGTATCGCCTACAATGCCGTTTTCCTTGATAAGTACGTCAAAACCATCAATCACGTGCCTAATTCCTATCACAAAACGCGCTAAAAACTGCTTATCATCTCTGTGCATCATGTAGTCCCAAAGCATATCTATCCAAATCAAAGAATAAGAAGCATGGGCAAAAGTGCTTTTTAGTGGGTAGCAACTCATTAAAGTTCCGTCATAAATGCGCGAATAGTCAAACTGAATGAGGGCATTGCGAAAATGTAAGTCATTGCCTGTGAGGTACATATTGGTAAGTGCGTGTACGCGCGTATCGCCTACATACTGCATTTGCTCATAATAGGCATCACTCAAAAAATTGTCTTGTACGCAAATGATATTGGTGCGCCAGCAGATGTCCATGATTTTGTCGTACATTTTTTGGTCTGATTGGAAATTAGCAATTTTTTCCAAAGGCGCAGACCAATATACATTGTAATAATCTTGCAAAACCAAAGGCTCGTTTTGGGTCTGTATTTCCACTTGGATAAATCGGAACGTTCTCAACCACAAGGGTTTAAACATTCTATCTTTTCCACCATCAAGAATGTAAGTATCTTTGATTCCCAATATAATTTTGCCGTTGAGGTCATTGCGGTTGCCCCTTTGTCGTTTTTCGTCAAACATATTTTCGGCATACGTGAGCCTGATACTCGCATTTTTCCCGCCAGAAAGTTTCATTTCGGGGTAGCCAATCGTTACATAAGTTTGGTCTATGAGGAAACTCGCTTTTGTGTTAGCAGGAATGGTGAGTGGCTGATTCCCTTTCAAAAAATTTTCACTGACAGTAATGCCTTCGTTTCTTGCTACTTTTGTAAATCGCTCTAATTTAGAGGTTTGCAGAGGTGTATTTCTGGGTTCTACTACCCAAGAGAAAGAAGTATTTTGGACGATTACGCTCCAAATCCACTTTGCTTTTTCCCACTTGCTGTCGTCATAGTCTAAATTTTGCCAGCCCCAAGGGTACTTTTCTGCCAACACACTATCGGCAGGATTGGAGGCGTAAAACCCACCAATGATGTCTTTGGCGAACACCCAATTGGGGTAGTTTTCCCTAAAAGCTCTGTTGTGATAGACTTTCCAATTGTCGCCATCGGTATTGGCGGGTTCAGTATTGGGTGAAAAACCATTGATAGCAAGAGCAGTGCGCGTGGACATAATCCCATAAAAGCGGTTTGTTCCCCAGTTGATGACTTCTACGGCAATCACATTTTTGCCTACTTGCAGGAAACTTGCCAAGTCTATGGTTTCGTATCGCCAATGACGCACATCAGAAAGTTGGGGACCAAAATTGACGAACTTGCCGTTCACATAAAGTCGGTACTGATTGTCGGCAGTGAGATTGATAATGAACTGATTAGGCTTCTCTTTTAGCTCAAAAGTGCGCCTAAAATTCACCACACCATAATCAGAATCGGCAATGTTGGGGTGAGTAATCCAAGAGCCTTTCCACTTTTGGGGGGCGTATTGTGGTGTAGGTACGTTCAACTCCTGCACCGCTTGTGCGCGCAAGGCATGGATAGATAAGCAAAAAATAAAGAGAAGGATTAATTTTTTCATATTTTACGATAAGTTAGTTTTTTTCTCTCCAAAGAAACTTAAAATTGCTAAATCTAAGCAGAAATTCTGAGAATAAGCATAAAAAATCTTATTCATCTATTTATCAAACAAGATTTTGCGAATATTTACGCTTTATAATAAAGAGTCATATATACTTATGTATTGTTTGGCTTGCTCAATAGAGGAGTATTTTTTTGCACTTTCTATCGCAATCATTTCTCTATCAAATTGGTACTTATCATTATAAAAATCTATTAGCATTTGAGCAAGCAAGTCTGCATCGGGCTTATCGCAGATTAGCCCATTTTGAGTATGAATAATAGCCTCTGGGATTCCGCCTGTGGAGAAAGTGATGACGGGAGTCCCACAACAGATTGATTCTATCATTGTATTAGGAAAATTATCCATGAGGCTTGGTAAAACAAAAGCATCTGCAACAGAATATATCAAAGCAATGAATTGCTCATCTTGAACAAAGCCAAAATGTTTGATATTAGGGAAAGATTTTAGTATATTTTTGCTATCTCTCCCCAAAACAACATATTGATAATCAACCGTATTGCCTATCAATGTCAGAGCCTTGACCAATAAACCAAAACCTTTATAAATATTATCGATGTCATCAGCAATAAATAGGAGCGTTTTCTTATTTTCTAATCCTAAAATATTTCTTATTAATTCTTTGGGATAAGGTTTGAAGATATTGGTATTCAATCCATTATGAATACAATAGTTTTCATATTTAGCAAATAAAAGACTTTTTTGAGATTGTTTTTGAAGCCATAAAGAAGGAGAAACAATGCTTATTTTTTTGATAGATTGGAGGCTTTGTTCTTTGATTTTCAAATTGCGATTGTGGACTTTTTGTAGCTTTGTTTGTGGATTTTGGATAAAATGTCCCATTGATGATTCGTCAATAGGTGTTCCCATGGCATAATGCAAGCCCCCACTGAATGGGTTCAAGTCGTGTAAAGTCCAAACAATAGGCTTATCACCCCAATGAGATTGATTGAGCCTAAAAAAGGAAGGATAATCTAACCAACCCGCAACCCAATGGAGATGAATAAGGTCTGCGATTTGATAAATAGGGGATTGTGTAAGGTCATCTAAAGTATCTGGGAAATAAAAACCTCCGCCTTTAGATTCACCACCAAGTA
The DNA here is from genome assembly GCA_025455345.1 of Thermoflexibacter sp. Taxonomy (GTDB): domain Bacteria; phylum Bacteroidota; class Bacteroidia; order Cytophagales; family Thermoflexibacteraceae; genus Thermoflexibacter. The sequence continues at coordinate 4,401 of JALOMS010000099.1, forward strand.
GCATATCTTGCTGATAATGAAAATCATGAGGACTTTCTAAACCAAGCCTTATTTTAAGACTTTTCTTTATTACCTTGGGCAAGGAAATAGGAGGTTCTTCTTTTTGAAAAATATGCTTTTGAGGTATATTGCGGTTACACTTTCCAAGAGTAAGAAAATGGGAGTTTATTCCTAAAGTCAGTAGAGCTTGGTGGAGGCGGATAGTGGCATTGGCAGCACCACCCATATCTAAGGCACTGATATGTAATATATTTTTATCGATAAACAATTTTCTTTATGATTTGCTCATTGTCTATGCTAATTTTAATCAAATATACTCCTTTATCCCTTCCTACGAGATTTAAAGTATAAACTTCATCTTTAATCATCTTTTCTTCCAAAACACCTACTTTCTGTCCAAGAAGGTTATAAATTTCGATATATACTTGTGTTAATTTGGCACTATTTACCTCTAATTTCACTTCTCCTTCGGTGGGGTTAGGATACAAATAGACTTTGACATTAGGAGGAATCATAGATTTGGGTTTTATCGTGATTGACTGCCGTCCTTCCGCAGTACATCCTATGTCGTGTCTTGCAAATAAATAAACAGAGTAAACACCAGCATTGGGATAAATATAAAAAGGCTTGTTCTGATTGCTACTTGCTCCATCTCCAAAATACCACTGATAAAAGAGTGCATTAGTGATTTTAGGTTTGAAAAATATAGTATCTCCTGCAAATAATGTGGTTTTTCCTTCACTATTTACTGCTTCAAAATCTGAAGAAATCTGTTCTACTTTGACTTCGACTTTAGTGGCTTCGCTTTCATGCAGAGAATCTATACAAGTAACAAAATAGGTTTTACTACTCGTCAGTTTGCCTATATCCCAATTATTACCTGTATGTAGCACAAGGGAAGATGGATAAGTTTCATAAAACTTAAATAAAGTACCGCCTGATGGACTAAGTATGACAGGGGAATTTTCACAAATCCTAATGTCCTTAATTTGGGGGGGATTTGAGCGATTGATAATTTTGATTTTTTTACTTTTACTTGCTGTACACCCAAACTTATTTTTGATAGTCAAAGTGATGGTATATTCTCCTTGCTTTTTATAAAGATAATTGACATTTTGAGAAAATAGCTTTGGCGAGCCATCTCCCATATCCCAAATCCAACTTTCTGCATTGATACTTCTATCTTGTACAATTACCGTATTATTTGCTCTATAAAGCAAAATTTCATCTGGAGCATAAAAGTCTGCTTGAGGTGTATTTACAGTGATGATAACTCGTTGATAATCACTTTCTACAATTGAGTCTGCATTGGTGATATAGAGCGTTAGATTTTCACTTAGATTGTTTAATAATAGGCTTTTTCCTTTATAAATGGGTGTTGTCAGAGGCAAGGCATTATAAAAATTGAAAGTGCCACCATTGCTTGGTGTTATCACAGTGCTGTTTCCTTGGCAGACTACTTGGTCAGATACTATTGGAGTTTGTCCTTTCCTGCCTACCCTGAATACTTTGGATATAGTATCAGAACAATTAGAGTAATCACTTACTTTTAGTCTTACTCTATAAGTTCCCTGTGCTTTGTAGCGATGGTTTGGATTGCGCTCGTATCTTTTGGGGGAGCCATCTCCAAAATCCCATTCCCATATAGATACCCCTAAAGAGCCTTTGGATAGGTCTATAAAACTAATTTGGTCATTTACAATTGTATCTGCTTTGGGAGAATAATTAAAATCTGCTTTGAGGTCGCCTCTTGTGATATTAATTTCGATAGGTAAACTTTCAAATGCAGAATCTATGCCTGTAATGAATATCTTTTTGATAGATAAATCATTAATAGTAAAAGTTTTTCCTGAATGTATGGCTCGCTGAGCAGGGAAAGTGGTATAAAACTTAAACAATTGCCCATTCTGAGGAGCAAGAGTTACTTTTTCTGTACGACAAGCATAAATCTCATACAAGGGCAAGGTAGGAACAGGACTACGTACCAAACGCACGACTTTGATGAGTTTCGTAACACTTGCCAAGCAACCAAGACTATCTATTATCGTAAGGGTAACTTTATAATTGCCTATTTTAGCAAATCTATGGATAGGCGCGGGTAAGGTGTCCAAAGGAGAATTATCTCCAAAATCCCATTTCCATTTGATTGCCTTAAAACTTTTGTCTCTAAAATAAATGACATTAGAATCTGCAATATTCAAGGAATCTATAGATGTAAAATTAGCTTTGGGCTTATGTGCTTTGAAAGAATATGCTATCAAGTCGCTTTCTATGACAGAATCTGCATTGGAAAGGTAAAAAGTTTTTGCTGTATCAGCAAGTGCCAACTTTAATTCACTGACAGTACGCAAAGGTTCTTTGAAGTTATCTTTGCTATAAATGTTTAAATTCTTTGTGTTGGTAGGCTTGACATACATGGTATCTGACCAACATAGTGTTTGAGGCAAGATAGGTCGCGGACTCAAAGAAGAAAGTGGATTGAGTAAGCTTTCTGCTTTTTTCAGGGATTGACGCAGTTCTTCTACACTATTACCAGAGAGTAAGATAAAGGTAACTTTCTTGATTTGATTCTGAGCGAATTTATTGATTTTTACACCTACCACATGCGCTACATTAGCACTATTGATATTGTATCCTGCCTGAGTTCTTTTAAGACCATTGCTCAAAGTTATAAACTTTTCTGCCTCTGAAAATCCATCAGTAATATTGATTTGTCCATCATTGTACAATTTCTCTAATGGATAGTATTGGTATTCCCCGCCGATTGCTTTGATACCCGCATAAGTTTTGCTATTTTCTTGATAAATATAGCCAAAGTTGTCTTCTTTATCCCAATCTGCAAGGTTATAACTTCCACCACCCATCTCCCAATCGGCATACAAACCTACATAAAGACTATCCAAATCTTGCTCACTTTGGTTTTTGATGTTATAATCTATCAACACATAGTTCTGATGTGGTTTATTTTTTTTCCCTCTGATAATCTGTTCTATTTCTAAGCCAATCTTGCCTTTATCATCAAAAATAGCTGAGGTTTTTATGTTATGAAAGTCTTTCTGAATGAGTTTGATAGGTTGAATTGGGCTAAAATCATTTGATTTAGAGGTAGCATTACTAAAAATACTATTTATCACCTTTGAAGGGGCAGTTCCTATCATCAAGCCCGCTTCTTTGAGGATTTGATTATTAAGAAATTCAATCCCTATGCCTTCTGTGTTTTCCTGATTTACCAACCCTATTCTTCCATTAGCCGCACTGCTTAAGCTAAAATTATTGATAGATATATCCAAGTAATAGTCAGTTGTGTTAAGTGTAAAATACTGATAATCAGAATAATTATCGTCTTCAAAGCCTATTCTAAATTTTATAGGCTCTCCTCTTGGGGTATTAGGATTTAGATAAATTAGGAAATTAGCTTGGCTTATAGAGTCCAATGTTCCTAATTTTCCTATCTGAATAGTATTTTTGATGATTTGTACATAAGGAGACGTGCTACTAAGAATGGCTTTTAGGTTATTTGAACTTGGTTTCAAATAGTTTACGAAATTGCATGAGAGCGAAACGGTATCATTTTGGAAAGCATAATTCCCAAAACGATTGGTAAAGAGAGGCTGATGCGCTCTTACAGACATGGCTATGTTTTCTTGTAATGCTCTCCACACGTTGATTCTTCCTTTTCCTAATTTTTCTTTGAAAGGAGCATTGGCTTGTAGCTCATATACATTATCGGCTGTTACTCTTAACTGTTCTGCTACTTGTAGGGCAGTCATATTGGGAAATTTTGCCATAATCAAACCTGCCGCACCTGCGACAAAAGGCGCAGCATAAGAAGAACCTTCATGCAATACATAAAGGTCATTAGGTATATTGGTCGTCCAAATATTTTTGCCGGGGGCTAAGATATCGATAAAATTACTACGAGAGCCAATGTGTGCGTCATTTTCATCAGAAGCCGCTACCGAAAGTACGTGTTCGTAAGAGGCAGGGAAAATATTTTCCTCTCTTCTTTCATTACCTGCGGCGGCTATCACTAATGAGTTTTTTACCAAAGTGGCATAGTTGATAGTTTCCTGAAGAAATTTTGAATACCAATCTGTACTTCCTAAAGAGATATTGATAATGCGACAACCATTATCGGCGGCATATTTGATTGCTTTGGCGACATCTAAACTTGTTGGTTCGGGAAGACGAGGAAAGAGTATTTCAGGCTTTACCTTGATAGGCATGATTCGTGTATTAAATCCTACCCCAGCGATGCCGATTTGGTTATTGACTTTCGCCGCCGCCACTCCAGCTACGGCTGTTCCATGCCAGCCGCTTATTTTGAAGTTTTGTTGAGCAAAGTCATACCCCAATGAATCATCTACAAACCCATTCCCATCATCGTCTATGCCTTTCTTTCCATATCTTTCTCGATGATTATACTTTAGTTGTCCAGCGAACTCAGGGTGGTCTAACCACAAATAATCGTCAATAATGCCAATAACCACATTGGTATCCCCTTTGCTAATCTCCCACGCTTGGGGAACTTTTGCCTTTTCTAATCCCCATTGCCTACCTTCTACAAAAAACTTATCATTGGGCATAAAGGGAGGAGATAATGTCTGAAAATAAGTAAGAGGTTCTACGTATTCTACCCATTCTTGGGCTTGTAATCTTTGCATTGCTTGTGTTATATCTTCGTGAGGGAAGATTTCTACTTCGAAATAATTTTCAAATGCAAAAAGAGGGGTGAGTTTTTGTACTTTAATATTTTCAGAGAATACGTGATTGACCTGTGCCAAACCCATGTAGTTTTTTAGTAAAACTTCTGTAGATTCTGTTCTGGCTGTTGGAGTTTTTGTGGAAGTACGTACTTTTACAATAAGCCTATTACTCACATATCTTTGCGGGAGTTTCAAAGACTGCGAAAAAATGGAGAAAGGGAAAAACAAAAAAATAAAAAATAAATATACGTAAAATTTTCGTTGCATACCAAAATGATAAGGTTGCCTTGTTTACTGGTAAATTTTGTTGCTAATTTGAGTAAATTTAAGAGGATAAAAATACAAAATAAAACTACACAATTTTATATTTTCTCTATAAAACTAATAACCAAATTAATCTCAAATCGTTTAGAAAAAAATGATATTTGGTTTGTTTATAGTATAACGCAAACACTTTATCTTACGTTGCAAATCATCTTTTATATTTTTATGAATTAATTACTTTACAAGATAGCAAAGTAATATCGTCAGCATACGCATTATTCCCTTTGAAGGTGTTAAGATAATCTAATAGCTTGATATGCAGAGCCTTTTGGTCTAATTGTATGTGTTCTTTGATAAAGTCTTCCATCAATTGTACGCCAAACTCTTCTCCATTTTCATTGTAGGTTTCTGTAAAGCCATCAGTAAAACAAAACAATAAGAAATCATCTACTTGCAGATTCGTAATATCTAATAGAGGAAGTTTATCAAATCCGCCCAAAATAGTTGTCCCTTCTTCTAAAAACGTAGGGTCATTATTTACGAAAAGAAAGGGGGGATTATGACCCGCATTCACATAAGATAGCGAATGTGTCATAAAATCATATTCCATGAAAAATGCAGTAATAAAGTTTTCACCTCTGGCATTTTGCATAATCAGATAGTTCAATTCTTCTATGATTTCTTTCAAGGGTATTTTCTTTCGCACCAGTATCCGCAATGCCGCCTGGAAATTGGACATAAGTATCGCCGCAGGTACACCTTTGCCAGATACATCTGCGATACAAAGCATAAAGCGATTTTTATCTATTTCTATAAAATCATAATAGTCTCCACCTACTGTGTGATGTGGCTGGTAGCTTGCCATCACTTTGAGTCTTTCGTTATAAGGTAATTTTTTTGGAAAAAGCAAAGTTTGGACATCTTTGGCTATTTCCAACTGTCGCTTGATGATTTCTTGCCTACTTTGCTTGCGGGCTAATTTCTTATTCTCTACGGCTACGATGATGATATTACTTAGAGCTTCAATAAAATCAATATCTTGAAGATTTTTTCCATCTTCGGCAGTAATGAGTACGTATGCTAAAATATCTTTTTTGTGCTTGACGGGAATGACAGCTTGGAATTGATGAAAAAAGTCATGCTCATCACTGTCTTGATTGCCTCCTACCAATAATGACCTATCTGTTGTCTTAGTGATTTTTGTAATACTTATTGGCAGCGTATGAGAAACACCACCTTTGGATTTCAACCCAAAGTATGCTTTACATTCCCACTTAACCTCTTCTTCATCAAAGACAAAGAGGGCTAATTTGCTAATGTATTTCCTTGACCTGAGCGTAAGTTGGTATATCTTATAAAGATGTTCTTCAGAGGCGTTGTCATTAATTGCTTGAATAGTTTCAAAGAGCGTATTCAGCTCCATCTCCTTCATTTGCAATCTATACGCCAATGAACCTTCGGTTTTTTCTATATTTTTTTCTTGAATAATCATCTTATTGTCTTAACTCATGTTTTGTTTAGGGTCATAAGCATCTCTCAATCCATTGCCCAATAGATTAAAAGCTAATACTAACATAATGATACAAAAACTTGGGATAGCGACCATGTGCCAATTCGTTGGGCTTAGTTCGTTAAATCCTTCTTTAAGCATATTGCCCCATGAAGG
>JALOMS010000680.1 GCA_025455345.1 Thermoflexibacter sp.
TTTCTTTCAAAATCCCATAAGGTATGGTCTAAGTCAAAGAAAAGATGTTGGTATTTTTTCATAATAGTATTTAAAACTCTGTATATTTGTTATACGCCAGTTTGATTATTTGGTCTAAAACTGAAACAATAATAGCATTATATCATTTTAATCTCTCGTATTTTATGCATAAACATCTAATTATTTTTTTATCTTTCATATTCTTAAGTTTTTCATTTTTTTCCTGCTCGTCCCCTGTTGCTAATATTCACCTTGCTGAAGGCAAATGGCGAGCATTAATTTCTATGCAAAATCAGACTCTACCATTTAATTTCGAAGTAGTTAATCAAGGTGATTCGCAACTTATTTACTTAGTCAATGGCAAAGAAAAGTTACCTCTCAATGAAATCAAATATAACAATGATTCTGTAAAAATATTCATGCATTTTTTTGATTGCGAAATACTTGGTGTTACTGATGGACAAAGATTGACAGGAGAATATGTAAAACGATTCCCCGATAAAACCATACGCTTGCCTATCAGTGCAGTCGTAGGACAGACTCATAGATTTGAGACCAAAGAAAGCCCATCAGCAGATTTTTCGGGCAAATGGTCTGTAGATTTTATAGAAGAGAATGGGGATACTACAATTGCTGTGGGCATTTTCGAGCAGCACAAAGATGACTTGATAGGTACATTCCGCACAGTTACAGGAGATTACCGCTTTTTGGCAGGAAATGTCAATGGAAACCACCTTAGTTTATCTTGTTTTGATGGGGAGCATGCCTTTCTTTTCAAGGCTAAGATGAGCATAGATAGTGCCTTAGAGGGTAGGTTTTGGTCAGGAAGTTCTTACAATGTCAAATGGGTCGCTCGTCGCAATCCTCAAGCAGAACTGCCTAATGCTGATTCTCTTACATTTTTGAAAGCGGGCTACGACCGTATCAATTTTTCTTTTCCTGATTTAGAAGGCAACCTCGTTACCCTAAATGATGCAAAATACCAGAATAAGGTCATTATCGTACAAATGCTTGGCTCTTGGTGTCCTAACTGCATGGACGAAACCGCCTTCTTATCCCAATTTCATAAATCCAATCGTGGGAAAGAAATAGCTATCATTGGGCTGGCTTATGAGCGCAATCCTGAATTCAATGAAGCCAAAAAACGATTAGAAAAGATGAAAGTTCGCTTTGGGATAGGATATGACCTACTGATAGCAGGAACGTATAACAAAGCCGCCGCCGCCGCCACTTTACCTATGCTAAACCACGTATTAGCATTTCCTACTACTATCTTTATAGACAAGAAGGGACGCGTTCGCAAGATTCACACAGGATTTAACGGACCTGGTACAGGGGTTTATTATGACAAATTTGTAGAAGAGTTTAATATTTTCATAGATAAATTATTGGCAGAAGAAGATAATTTGGGTTCTTAAATAGCTATATTTTATTAGGTAATCTTTGCTTATTTCATAAAAAAAATGCTTATTTTTGGGAATAAACTCTTTTTTATGAAAAAAATATTACTCTCTTTTGCCTATTTATGGATTGGATTGCCCGTGCTTGCCCAATACAACCTTATTGGAGATGCGGCTTATATGAATCCAGACTGTATCCAACTTACACCCGATGTTCAATATAGCGAAGGCATTGCTTATTACAAAACTAAACTCAACTTAGAAAATTATTTTCAAGTGGAGTTTGATATTTATCTTGGCGACAAAGACGAAGGCGCAGACGGGATTACCTTTGTAATTCACGATGATGAGCGGCAGTTTGAAGCATACGGCACTTGGGGAGAGTGCATGGGGTACGGTAGATGGAGTAGAGATGTATTTTATGGAACTTTTATTTATCCTTCCATTGCGGTGGAATTCGACACTTACCAAAACTGGAGACAGAATGACCCTGCTTGTGACCATGTGGCTTATTTAGAAAATGGTACAAACTTTCACCTCAAGTATTGGAACAACAAAAAAGAAGACTTTAATTTAGAAGACGATTATTTACACAATTTCCGTTTTCAATGGGAGCCAGATATTAAGCAAATCACCGTTTATTTGGACGACAAAATTGTGTATCGAGGAGTTCGCGACTTAGTCAAAGACATATTTAATGGACAAACTCAAGTAATCTGGGGATTTACAGCCTCCACAGGTCGCAAGCATAACCTACAATACTTCTGTTTAAGAACATTGACCTTGAACAAATAAATCATCTCAGCTTTTGCTGGAGATTCTTTAACTTTTTTTGGCTTTATCATATAAGTTTTTTCTATTATTTTTGAAGTTGATTAAAAATAGAAAACATGAAAATTATTGTATATTTATGGCTACTCCTATGGGCAGGAAGCGATTTTGATATTGGCAAAATAGCCAAAATCAATCAGTTAAAAGCAGAAGCAGAGTCCGCCTACAAAAATGGAAATTATAACGTAGCGATTAATCGTTACAAACAATTGGTAGAAATGGGTGTAAACGAAGAGCCTGTTTTACTCAATCTTGCTCACGCCTATTACATGAGTAAAGACACTACCAATGCCATGTCTTCTTACAACAAATTGTTAGTTTCCAAAGATAATTACATGAAGTCAGTAGCCAACCAACAAATAGGGGCTATCAAAGCAAATAATAAAAATTACCAAGACGCATTGAAATTTTTTAAGGAATCTCTAAAGGCTTCGCCTCAAAATGAGGAAGCAAGACATAACTATGAGCTTACCAAAAAACTCTTAGAAGAGCAAAAAAAACAACAACAGCAACAAAATCAACAAAATAAAGATAAGCAACAGCAAGATAAAGAACAACAACAGCAGAAAGAGAAAGAGCAACAGCAAAAAGAACAACAGCAAAAAAAGGAACAAGACGAGAAAGGCGAGCAGAAAGACAAAGCAGATAAAAAAGAGCAAGAAGGCAAAGATGACCAAAAAGAAAAAAAGGAACAAGGACAAAAAGATGACCAAAGCGAT
>JALOMS010000681.1 GCA_025455345.1 Thermoflexibacter sp.
TGCTTCCCAATACGAAGATGATGTGGATAAGAAAGTAGAGCATAGGAGTTTTGCTATTATGAAGCTCATCAAAGACAAAAAAATGCAAGAAGCATATACTAAAATCAAGGAATTATATGCGATTGCTCCAACTAACAAAAATGTAGTTTTTTACTATGCTAAGATGAGCAACTCTTTTAATCAATATGATGAAGCGCAAAAGAGTATAAGAAAAATAGAAGCAGATGTCAGTAAAATGGATCCCAGAGAAAGTGCCAAATTCTTTTATGAATTGGGGTACGCGCTCTATCAACTCCAACAGTATGAAGAAGCTAAGTTAGTTTTGCAAAAAATACAAGTAAGCACTTTCAAAAGAAAAATAGATAAACTTTCTCCCCAATATTTCTATAATTTGGCAAATACATACGCCAAATTTCACGAAGAGGGTATTAGTATTACTCACTTAGACCAAGCACTAAGAATAGATAAAGACTTTACTAAAGCTCACTTGCTCAAAGCAGAACTTTCTAAACGCAATCAAGAAACATCTAATACTATCCAACTGATGAAGGTTGCCGCAGAAAAACAAATAGACCCTATCAAGAAATTAGCTTTATATGATAAAGTAGCTGAAGCCCAAATGGAAGCAGGTGATTATGAGGGAAGTCTTAATACACTCAATGAGGCAATGAAACTCAAAGCAGGCAGGATTAGAGAAACTCGTCCAGACCCAGATACTTGGTTTTTGATGTGTGTAGCCCAATACAAAATAGGCAATCACAAAGAAGCTATCGCTGATGTAGATGAGTTTATACAAAAGAAAATTCCTGTGCCAGCATCAGTATTGGGTAGTTTTTATTTCTTAAAAGGCCTGGCGGCGAAGGGAGCTAATGACCTCAAATTAGCCAAAGAGGCTTTCAAATTGGCTTTCAAAACCCCTTTGCGAGATGCCGCAGAGGTAGAGTTAATCGCTCTCAGTGAGATGAAAGCATTAGAAACAGAAACAGAGGAAGGCGCAGAATAAAAGAAAAACCTCTTATTTTAACGATATTTCTCTCTACAATTAAAACGCTGTACAAATTTTCTCAGAAGCTATCTTGCCGCTTTTCTAAGTAGAAGGCGGCAATGATAGTTTTTAGGCTATTTTTATAAATCATTCATGCCGTTGTACTCATTCAGAAACAACTCTAATCGCTCTAAAGCGATAGTTAGTTCTTCTACCGAAGGCAAAAATACTACTCGGAAATGGTCAGGCGTAGTGAGGTTGAATCCTTTGCCATGTACCAGCAAAACTCTTTGTTGGGCTAAGAAGTCTAAGACAAACTTTTCATCACTTTGGATATTGAACTTTTTAGTATCAATCTTCGGGAAAGCATAAAACGCTCCTTTGGGCTTTACGCAGGAAATACCTTCTATCTCATTGAGGCGTTGCCATACGTAATCTCTCTGCTTGCGAAGTCGCCCATTAGGTAAGACTAATTCATTGATGCTCTGATACCCACCCAAGGCTGTTTGGATACTAAACTGTGAGGGAGCGTTGCTACATATACGCATACTTGCCAACAGATTTAACCCTTCTATGTAAGAACTTGCATGCTTTTTAGCTCCACTAAGTATCATCCACCCTGCTCGGAAGCCCGCCGCACGGTAGTTTTTGGACAGTCCTCCCATCGTAACGAATAGTGTATCATCACTCAATGCGGCTATTGAGGTGTGAGAAATGTCATCATACAAAATTTTGTCATAAATTTCATCAGCAAATACGACAAGTTTGTGTTTGACAGCTAATTCTACAATCTGTTGGAGTAAGTCAGAAGGATAAACTGCTCCTGTGGGGTTATTAGGGTTGATGATGACAATGCCTTTGGTACGAGGAGTTATTTTTTTCTCTATATCTGCAATATCAGGATACCAACTTGCCTCTTCATCACATATATAGTGTACCGCTTTCCCACCCGACACAGTAACCGCACAAGTCCACAAAGGATAGTCTGGGGAAGGCACTAAGATTTCGTCCCCATTATTAAGCAATGCTTGCATACTCATCATAATCAACTCACTGACCCCATTTCCTATCAATATGTCATCAATAGCTACATCTTTGATAGATTTGAGTTGAGTATAGTGCATAACCGCCTTGCGCGCCGCAAAAAGACCTTTCGAATCACAATATCCTTGAGAATTGCGAAGATTTATAATAACATCATGGATAATCTCATCAGGGGCATCAAAACCAAAAGGAGCTGGATTGCCAATATTCAGTTTGATAATTTTATATCCCTGCATCTCCAATTCCTGAGCCTTATCATAGACAGGACCCCGAATTTCATAGGCGACTTGGTCTAATTTATTACTTCTGCGGAACATATATTTGTTTGTTTTATCTTTTTAAGACCGCAAAGATAGACGTTTAAACGGCAAAAAAAAATTTTCAAATTTTTTGTACCTTTTTTAAAAAGTAGAATTATGATGTTAGGAATACTCAAATTGTAGGTATGGGGGTATTCCGAACCTCTCATTGTACTTCCCAGCTATTGCACTTTCCAAGTTTGACCGCTTGGAAAGTGTTTTTTGAGTTTTTAAAACTTAAAAACATAATGAAAATGAAAAAAACTGAATTTTTTGCTTTGTCATTGACCTTTATTGGTTTTTCAAGTACACTTTTTAAAATGCCTGTCCATACATTATTCATTCTAACAGGGTTACTATGTATGTTGGGCGTGTATTGTCATCGCTTACTCAAAAGCGACAAACAAGCAAATGCTTGGGCTGGACTCGCAGGAACTGCTTGGTTATGTTTCCTTTTGTTTAAGATTAAGTTTTGGTCTTGGGGAGTCCTACCGCTTGCTTTTGCATTGAAGTTCTCTTTCGGTTAGACGGTGCTTTTTGCAGCATGCTATGACAGGTGCTTTGAATCCCTTGAAGAAGTCTCGTGGTACCAATTTCTGTTTTATTTTTGCTGTTTTGTT
>JALOMS010000100.1 GCA_025455345.1 Thermoflexibacter sp.
ATCCTAACGGTATAGTGGATAACACATTCGTTTCCACAGGTGTTATCTCAGGCAATAACCGTTTAAATAATGCTACTGTGAATGAGGTTGTCTTGCAGGCAGATGGGAAAATAATCATAGCAGGTGATTTTACAAGCTATAACGGAACGAATGCACGTAAAATTACTCGTGCCAATCCCAATGGCTCTATTGATAATACTTTTAACATTGGTAGTGGTTTTGGAGAAACGGACGAGGTAAGAGTTGTTACCCTACAATCTGATGGAAAATTGTTAGTGGGGGGTAATTTAAGTAATTATAATGGCACTGCTATTAACCATATTGTGCGCCTCAATCCTAACGGTTCCATTGATAATACATTCAATATAGGCACAGGTTTTAATAATCCTATCAGAGATATTAAATTACAAGCAGATGGTAAGATATTAGTCGGTGGAGATTTTACCTCATACAATAACTCACCCATTAACCGATTAGTCCGCTTGAATGTAGATGGAACACGCGATGCTACATTCAGTATAGGGACAGGCTTCAGCCACGAGGTATATACCATTGCTATTCAGCCTGATGGAAAGGCAGTAGTTGGGGGTTTATTCACCACTGTAAACGGCGTAGTAAGAAATGGCATTGTTCGTTTGGGTGGCGCGCCTGTTGCCCCCACTATCACCACCACAGGCACGCTTACCGCCTTCTCTACTTGTGCAGGAACGCCCTCAACCACGCATACCTACACGGTTTCAGGCTCAAATTTATCTGCTAACATTAGCATTACTGCCCCCGCAGGCTTTGAGATTTCCTCCAATGGAACAAGTTTTAGCAATACTTTGACTTTAAATGCGATGAATGGAGCAGTAGCCAATACCACCATTACAGTACGCTTAGCGGCAAATGCTTCTGGCGCACCTTCGGGGAATATTACGCATACAAGCGGCACAGTTACGCAAAATTTGGCAGTATCTGGTACGGTAAACCCAGCTCCTACCATTACTTTGGGGGCTATCCCAAGCGTTACGACTGCGGCTACTTCAGTGGGGATTCCTTATACTGCTACCTCTGGCTCGCCTAATCAGTATTCTATCTCCACAGGTGCAAATGCCTTAGCAGGTTTTGTGGCGGTCAATAATCAGGCTTTGACCGCTTCGCCTATCAACCTGAGCTTACCCGCTACCAAAACCGCAGGTACTTACAATTTCAACTTAACGGTACGAAATAGCACCACAGGTTGTGTATCGGCAGTAGTGCCTTTTTCCGTAGTAGTAGGCGCAGCTGTTGCTAACCCAACTATCACTATTACAGGCACTTTGAACCCACTTACTGCTTGTGCTGGAGTTTCTTTTGTATCTCAGTCTTATACCGTTGCGGCTAATAACTTGACAGAAAGTCTGCGAATTACAGCTCCTAACGGAATAGAATTATCTTCAGATGGTGGGGGTTCTTATGCTAATCCTTTAACCATTAGTGCAGTAAATGGCACAATAGCTACGACTACCATTACAGTACGCTTAGCGGCAAATGCTTCTGGTTCGCCTTCAGGAAATATCACGCATACAAGCGGCACAGTTACACAAAATTTGGCAGTGTCAGGTACGGTAAATCCCATCCCTACAATCACCTTAGGCATGATAGAATCTATCAACACACGTTCTACTTCATTTTCAATTCCTTATACAGCTACTACGGGTTCTCCTAATCAGTATTCACTGACTGCGGGAACAAATCCTTTACCTGGATTTACACCTATTACCAACCAAACCTTGCCTGCTTCACCAATAGTGGTATTTGTACCTCAAAATTCAGTGGCTGGTAATTATAATTTCAATCTTACAGTAAGAAATAGCACCACAGGCTGTGTGTCTGCGGTCATTCCTTTTACACTTAACAATGTGATGTCTGCGGTAGATGAGGAATTTAGCAATAGTATCCTTGCTTACCCCAATCCTACTTCCAATAAGATAACGGTGCAACTTCCCAAAAATGCTAAAATAGAAGCTATCAAACTTTTGAATCCACTTGGGCAAGAAGTAGCAAATCTAAGCAAACAAGAAATACAAGAACAATTACAACTCGACTTATCTTCTTATGCTTCTGGGGTCTATTACCTTCATGTCATTGAGCAGAAAAGGGTAGCTGTGAAAAGAATCAACCTAACTAAATAAAAAAATAAAACTTTAACTCTTTAAAAATCGAAGCACCATGAAAATCTTACATATAATTTTATTATTATTTACGATTCTATTTGTTTTTGATGCTTGTAAGAAAAAAGCAACAGAAGAGCCACCTAAGCCCAAAACACCCAAAGAGATGCTGTCCAAAACTTGGCGAATCTCTCGCGTAACTATCAATGGTTCAGTGGATAATGTTCGAGATTACAGTGGCTATCGCATTACATTTTCATCTAATGGCACGTATAATGTGGTTTTAGGGGGTTCTCCTATTACGATTCTTACTCATTTTGACAATACTGGTACATGGGAACTAACGGACAATAATACAGCTATTCTTTTTGATAAAAGTACAAATAAAGAAAATAAAATGCCATTTTCTAACCTAACAGAAACTTCATTTTCAGTCAGATTTAGAGCCAACGATAAGGCTAACTCCGACTATGCGATAGATTTTGTGCCTGCATAAATTTGCTCATTGAACTACAAAAAAGTTAGACCTCTAAATAAAACAGAAAAAGACTTAAATATTAAAAAAATCTCATAAAGTGTTCATCTTAAAAACATTAAAAAAATCATGAAAAAACAAATTAGTATTTTCATTATGCTATTGCTGTGTACCTACGTAGCACATAGCCAATCCCAACAGTACGAAACTAATGTCAAAGCTTTGATGTACTTTGATAACTTGCTACAAGTAGCGAAGACAGGGGACTTATATATGGACAGAGGATTGGGTTATTTCTATATTGGTGATTATGAGAACGCTATCAAGGATTTTGAAAAAGCTATCCAACTTGGTATTAACAAACCAGAGGTATATTATTTCAAAGCCTTAGCAAAAGAAAATGCTGGCTTATACAAAGAATCTTTATCAGATTTTGACAAGGCAATCCAAATAGGTAAACCTAATTATTTTCACTTCATGCACAGAGGTTACGCACGTTACAAACTCTCTATGTATGCCCAAGCAGTGGAGGATTTTACCAAAGCAAGCACCATGTCCCCTGATAATGAGGAAGTAAAGCATTTTTTGGAAAGGGCAATCGCCAAAAGAGACAATAAGCAAATCAGCAATCCTAATGATGAAATTCAAAAATACATCAGCACACATACTTTTACCAGCATTGCTGAGGGAAGTGCTTACTATGATAAGTTAGAACACATGGGACTTTCTTTCCTCAAATTTGAGGATGCGAGTTCTGCCCTGCGTACTAAAGTCATCACAGATGTCTATGGCGAGGCTCCAACTGCCGAACAAATAGATGAGCTAAGAGATATATTGCAAAAAGAAAAGTGGCTACTTCCCGAAGGCATGGAAAAATATTTTTACTATGTAGCAGAAAACCCTAACGCCTTCATGGGCGAGGTCAAAGAGCCAAATTTTACTTATTATTACAATGTTACTAAAGATATAAAAGGAAATAGGTACGACCTTACAGTGAAAAAAATGGACAAAAGTGAAATGGTTTATGTCGTTTTTACGACTTACATCTTTGTCAATCAAGGCACTAATCCTGATGAATTAATCATTCATGTTCATCATGCTACAGGCTCTGGCATGGAATGGCGTTTTTCGCCCAAAGATTATTTGGAAGTGATTTACAGCAAAAATAGCGACACCGTTCAAGAAAAAGCAGTAGGGAAAATGACGGAAACAGTCGTAGCCAATCCTATCCTCTCCAAAGCGAAACTCTTAGAAAAGGATAATAGTAAGGAGTTTTCTGCCAAAGAAGCCATTAGAAAAGCAGTACAAATTATGTTGATTGCTTACGAAAATGTGATTCCTAAATCCTAATATTTTTCACTTAGCATGAACACCAAACTCATCAATTTTTTGATGATAGTTTGGTGTTCTCCTCATTTTTTCTCTCTATCTGCCTTTATTTCTTTTTCCTTTTCTTCTGTCCATGAGTTTATCTCTCTGCTCGTCTTTGATTTGTTCAAATTTGGTGTATTGGTCTGGCGTAAGGATTGCTTTCATTTCTTTGTCATATTCGTCCATGATTGCTTTGATTTTACTCATCTTCTCCTTGCGCTCTCCCTTGCCTTCTGCTCTGATATTTTGCATTTGTTCCATTCTCTTTTGATTGGCTACTTGCACCTTACTTACTTGGTCTTCAGAAAGTTGGAGTTCTTCTTTGAGCCTTTGCGTATTTTTCTCTGCCCTTGCCGTAGAAGACTCTTGGGCAAAACTAAGCGTATTAAACATCAGTAGGGCTATACAACCAATCACTAATTTTGCTAAAATGGATTTTTTCATTGTGCTTATCATAGTTTTTCTTAATTTTAGAGTTATTTTTATTTTTTATTTGTCCTTTTGACTTATAATCAGTACAAGAGTTTAAAAAAAGTATCTGTTAAATTCTTTTAAAACCTTTTGATAACCTATGCACAAACAAACCAAAGCCATTCATACAGGAAATTTTGCAGATATTTCTGGCGCAGTTATGCCACCTATCATACTCTCTACGACCTTTGAAAGAGGAGAAGATGGGCTATCTTTCCCAAGTGGTTATATGTATTCTCGATACGATAACCCCAATAGACACGCCTTAGAAGAAAAGTTAGCCATGCTTGAGGGTGGGCAAACCTGCATTACTTTCGCATCGGGACTAACCGCCGCAATGGCAGTATTCCAAAGTTTGGGAGCTGGTAGTCATCTGATTTTACCTGATGATATATATTTTGGTGTAAGAAATATCGTTGCTACGCTATACCCACATTGGGGACTTCATTTTTCGCTGGTAGATATGACAGATTTGGCGCAAGTAGCGCAGGCGATTACTCCACAGACTAAACTAATATGGACAGAAACACCTTCTAATCCTCAATTAAAAGTTGTTGATTTGGAAGGAATTGCAAAAATAGCCAAACACCACCAATTACTTTCTGTTTGTGATAATACATGGGGAACTCCTTATTTCCAAAATCCCTTGTCTTTGGGCATAGACATCGTACATCACTCTACGACCAAATACCTCGGTGGGCATAGTGATATTTTGGGTGGTGCATTGATTTTCAAGGAACAAGGAACGATTGCCGAGTTTATTCGCTCTTATCAGCAGGTAGGCGGCGCAGTACCAAGTCCATTTGATTGTTGGCTTTTGTGCAGGAGTCTGGCTACTTTCCATGCGCGTATGCCTATTCATGCGTCCAATGCCTTGCTTTTAGCGGAGTTCCTAAATCAACACCCTCAAATAGAAAAAGTTATGTATCCAGGTTTGCCAAACAATGAATACCACTTAGTTGCCAAAAAACAGATGAAAAATGGATTTGGGGGGATGCTTTCTATATTAGTCAAAGGTGGGCAAGAAAAAGCCTTAAAATTGGCTTCTGGGCTGAAGATTTTTAAGCACGCGACCAGTTTAGGTGGAGTAGAAAGCCTCATTGAGCATCGCAAATCCATAGAAGGAGAGCTATCACAAAGTCCTGAAAATCTACTGCGTATCTCTGTGGGCATAGAACACATAGACGATTTAATCAAAGATTTTGAAGAAGGATTGGCGAAATTGTAAGGGGTAGAGGGTAGAAAAGAAAATATGGAAGATTGATTTTCTTAAATACCTGCCAAGTAATCAACTAAGTTTTTAAAATCTGGAAAATCTTGCATCAGTTTTTTGGCATCAAGCAACTTCAATAATTCTACTCCATGCCTCACTTTATGATACATTTTCTTTTTAGTATTTATGGTGAGCTTTTCAAGTTCTTTATCTGGTGAAGGAATTTCCATTGGATTGCGTTTGGGCAATTTTTCAGAAATTTTCTTTTTATTATTATCCAATCCATAGAACTCATCTAAAACTGAACTTTGAGAAAGAAACCAAGACTCCATTTCTTGAATCATGTAAAATATCTCATTTTCATGTTTTTCCAAACCATAAGTTTTGAGGTCTTTTTCTTTCAAAGACTCATTCCCATCTAAATCTACCAACATTGCTCTTTCTTCACTGATACGATTATTCAAAAAAGCATCAATGGTTTGCTTTTTGCCACCACCTAATTTGATTCTTGGCAATTTCCCTTCTAATTTTTTAGTATTTAGCAATAATTTTTCAAAACCTTGTCGTAAATCACCATTACTTGTGTCATTGTCCCCTTCAACGAACAAGATAATTTTTACCTTTTTAGTTGCCATACCTATTCCCTCCTATGTCGCCTTGTCGCCACATTTTACCTACACTAAACTTTTCATACCAACCTTCAAAATCACTTTCTTGGTAAGTATAAACCTCAGTAGCATTGTTGTCATTTTTCTCAAAAACCCTGACTTTATCTAATTCAAAATAATCTAACAAGTTTTCTGAATGAGTTGAAATAGTGATAGTTGATGTTTCTGTAATATTTTTAACAGCATTGGTAATATTTGAAATCATATCGGGGTGTAAGCCAATTTCAGGCTCATCTATACAAACAAATTTACCTCTTTCTGGATTGAAAAGAATAGATAATAGGCAGAGAAAATGCAATGTTCCATCTGAAATATTGGAAACGTGAACTGCACTATTCAAACCTTTTTCATCAAGCATTAGCTCTATATTTCCGCCCAAAAAGTTAAAGCTAAAATCTTCGAAGTTAGGATTGACTTCTGAAAGCATCTCTACTATTTTCTTATAACTTTGCTTGTGATTGATTTTAATAGTATTCAAGATTTGGGGCAGATTTGTCCCATCAGGAAGTAATCGCTTTTCTGAGGTGGGTAGCATAGGTTTTCTAATGGCACTTTTAGGTGTAGTATCAAAATAATCATATACCACAATATCGCTTAATGCTTTCCTAAGCGTTGCCAATGCTTTAAACCTATCTGTGTCAAACATTTTAGCAAGCGCAAGTTCCTGTGGGTCGTAGTCATAATAAGGAATTAACGTATTTTTATTATTTTTCCTTTCTGTTAAAGAGCCTTTCCCATTTTTAAAGTCTAAGTAAACATAATCTTTTTCTGGTTTAGGTCTTTCCAAATACATATATTCTTCTACATAAAAGTTTTGAACTCCTGTTTGCTTAACAAATTTGATATGATAAAATATATCTTCTTTAAAGTTAAATTCATCATCTTCTTGCTCTATAAATTTCCCGTCTAATACAAATTCCAATTCTATAACTTGCTGAATATTGTTTTCATTTCCTTTGAAAAACATATTATCAAAACCACCTAAATTATCAAAAATATGTTTTCGCAAACCTATACCCGCTACTCCTTCTTTCAATAGTTTGATGGCTTTTAGAAGATTGGATTTTCCTGAACCATTGATACCAATGAGTATGTTATGGTCAGGGTCAAAATGGATAGTGGTATCTTTAAAACTATAAAAATTAACAAGCCTAATAGATTTAATCATGATTTGAGAGATTGAAACTAAACTTTCCAAAAGTAAAAAACTTTTGGAAAGTTAGCAATAATGATTTACATATTCCTCCTATACTGCCCACCAACCTCATAAAGTGCCTGACTCATCTGTCCCAAAGAGCAGACTTTTGCCGCTTCCATCAGGCTTTCAAAGAGGTTGCCGTTATTGATTGCCGTAGTTTGCAGGTTTTTCAAGGCAACTTTTGCGTCTTGGGCATGAAAGGCATGGAAGTTTTCTAAGTCTTTGATAGTGAGTTCCTTCTCCTCGGTGGTACTGCGAATAACCTCTTGTGGGATAATCGTAGGACTGCCATTAGGGTCAAGAAAAGTATTTACCCCAATGATAGGCAGTTTGCCTTCGTGTTTGAGCGTTTCATAGTAGAGGCTTTCCTCTTGGATTTTACTGCGTTGGTACATTCGCTCCATGGCTCCGAGTACGCCACCACGCTCTGATATATTCCTAAATTCTTGTAAAACAGCTTGTTCTACCAAGTCGGTCAGTTCTTCTATGATGAAAGCCCCTTGCAAGGGATTCTCATTTTTTGCCAAACCGAGTTCATTGTTGATGATGAGTTGGATAGCCAAAGCGCGCCTTACGCTTTCTTCGGTGGGTGTGGTTATTGCCTCGTCATAAGCGTTGGTATGCAGGGAGTTACAGTTATCATAAATCGCATACAAAGCCTGTAAAGTCGTTCTGATGTCATTAAAAGCGATTTCTTGGGCGTGCAAACTGCGACCAGAAGTCTGGATATGGTATTTGAGTTTTTGGCTACGGTCATTGCCTTTGTACTTGTATTTCATTGCCTTAGCCCAAATTCGGCGCGCTACCCTTCCCATGACCGAATACTCTGGGTCCATGCCGTTGGAGAAGAAAAAGGACAAATTCGGCGCAAAGTCGTCAATGTGCATACCTCTGCTCAAATAATACTCCACGAAGGTAAACCCATTCGCCAGCGTAAATGCCAACTGGGAAATGGGGTTTGCGCCCGCTTCGGCAATATGGTAGCCCGAAATAGAAACTGAATAAAAATTCCTAACCTTCTGATTAACAAAGTATTTTTGAATATCTCCCATCATTCGCAAGGCAAATTCTGTGGAAAAAATGCACGTGTTCTGTGCTTGGTCTTCTTTGAGAATATCTGCCTGAACGGTGCCGCGAACTACTTGCAAGGTTTCTGCTTTTATTTTTTCATATACTTCTCTGTCAAGTACTTGGTCGCCTGTAATGCCTAAGAGCAGTAAGCCTAAGCCATCGTTGCCTTCGGGAAGTACCTCCCCCGTAGCGACGGTCGCCCACCCCCCTCCTTCTGAGGGAGAGTTGTATTTGGGTTTAAAGTTAAAAGTTTGTTGTTTGTTGTTTATTGTTAATTGATAATTGTTTATTGATAAAATTTTCCTTTCTACTTCTTCCAATAAGCCATTTTTCCTAATGTAGATTTCGCACTGCTGGTCTATGGCGGCGTTCATGAAAAAAGCCAAAATCATAGGCGCAGGACCATTGATTGTCATAGAAACGGAGGTACTTGGACTACAAAGGTTAAAGCCAGAGTACAATTTTTTTGCCTCATCAAGGGTAAAAATACTCACGCCAGAGTTGCCCACTTTGCCGTAAATATCGGGGCGGCGGTCAGGATTTTCACCGTAGAGCGTAACCGAGTCAAAAGCAGTGGAAAGCCTTTTGGCGGGCATTCCCATAGAAACAAAGTGGAATCGCTTGTTGGTGCGCTCGGCATTGCCCTCCCCTGCAAACATACGCGCAGGGTCTTCACCTTCGCGTTTGAGTGGGAAAACACCTGCGGCATAGGGGAAGTTACCTGCCACATTTTCAGTGAGTAACCACTTCAATCTATCTCCCCAATCTTGGTATTTAGGCAAGGCAACTTTGGGAATTTTGAGGTGCGAAAGCGTTTCTGTATAAAGGTCTTGTTCTATGATTTTATCACGTACTTTGAATTGGTATTTGTCTGCCGTATAAGTTTTTACGAGTTCGTCCCAAGAGAAAAGGAGTTTTTTACATTCATAGTCTAACTGCTGTTCTAACTCTAAATAGTAAGAAGTGAGAAGCGAAATGTGAGATGTTGGTTGTTCTTTTTGACTATTGTTAATTGATAATTGTTGTATTGTTCCATTGAGTTGGTACATTTTTCGGGAGATAGCGCATTGATTTTCAACAAATCGGTCGTAGCTGTCGCTATTTTCTGCAATTTCTGCCAAGTAGCGCACTCTGTCGGGGGGGATGATGGCTAATTGTAGGTTGTTGGTTGTTGGTTGTTGGTTGCTATTGTCCGAGTCCTCTCGGACGACTATGCCGTTGTCAGTGTCTTCACTGACAACTTTTTTTGCTTCGAACAAATTGACTCCTGTTTTTTTATCAATTTCCGCAATGATTTTTTCAAATAAAATGTTCATTCCCAAGTCGTTGAACTGGCTGGCGATGGTTCCGTAAACTGGGAGGTCTTCGTCTTTGCCTTCCCAATGGTTGCGGTTTCTCCTGTATTGTTTCCTCACATCTCTCAAAGCGTCCAAAGAGCCTCTTTTGTCAAACTTATTGATGGCAATGAGGTCTGCAAAGTCCAACATATCAATTTTTTCCAATTGGGTAGCGGCTCCGTATTCGCTCGTCATCACGTACAGAGAAACATCTGCGTGTTCGGTAATTTCCGTATCGGACTGCCCAATGCCCGAAGTTTCTACGATTATCAAGTCAAAACCTGCTGCCTTGCAAATGTCAATAGCGTCTTTTACGTGCTTGCTCAACGCCAAGTTGGACTGTCGAGTCGCCAGCGAACGCATATACACGCGCGGATTGTGAATGCTATTCATGCGGATACGGTCGCCGAGCAGTGCGCCACCTGTTTTGCGCTTGGAAGGGTCGACAGAAATAATCGCAATGGTCTGATTATTAGTATTTAACAAAAATCTACGAACCAACTCATCTACGAGAGAAGACTTACCTGCGCCGCCTGTACCTGTGATGCCAAGGACGGGAGTTATGAGTTTTGAGTGATGAGTGATGAGTTGTTGGTTGGTTGTGGTTGGTGGTTGCGATTCGTTGTTGTTTTGATTTACTGGTAACTGATTACTGATTATTGGTAACTGACTTCTGATTTTCTCGAATTGGTCAGGGTGATTTTCTGCCAAACTGATGAGTTGGGCGATGAACTGATGATTTTGAGGATTGAGTATTTTATTGGGCGTTGTCATGGTTCTTGGAAAATGATGAATTATAAATGATGAATTATAAATTATTGTTTATCAAATATTTATGATTCATTATAAATGGTTGTGATTATGGTTAAGTAGCTTTTTATATGCAAAAATAGGAAATTTATCCTAATCTAACGAATGGATTTACTTATCAAAAATTTAAGGATTTCTACTTATAATTTTTGAGCAGAGTATGCTATTTTGTAAGAGCTAAAAACCTTGTAATTTTGTAATATCAAAGTAACATAGACTTCAGTCTGTGAAAATCACACGCTAA
>JALOMS010000682.1 GCA_025455345.1 Thermoflexibacter sp.
CACTACTGAAACGCCATATTCGTTAAAAGCCTCAATTGCAAAGTAGTATTTCTGCCCTACGGTTAATGCTCTCAATTCTAAGGTGTTAGGTTCGTCATTCCAAATTTGATAGGTTTGGTAAAGTTTGTCTTTACCTATGCCCCAAAGAATGTTATAGCCAATGGCATTGGGTACTTTTTCCCAAGAAATAAAGGCATTGCGCTCGTCCGTATCGCGTTTGACAGTGAGTTTTTTAGGCGTTTGCGGTGCTTTGCCCTTGCCATTGCCAAAAACGCGGAAGTCGCTGATAGCCAAGTTCGGAGAGGCTACATAGACGTGTTTGTACTTCACATAGCGCGCTTGCGTAGGTTTTGCCAGCTCTATGTAGGCGCAGGGGCGGTCTTTTTTGGGTTCTTCGGTGAGGTCTTTTGCCAGCTCCCAATTTTTACCGTCCAAAGAAGTGTAGAGCTTGAATTGTGTATAAACTTTTTCAGGGATATTGTCATAAATATCTGATTTGTAGTCAGTATAGTTGAGTTGTACTGCTTTGACCTCAAAAATATCCTTTAAGTCCATGACCAGCTCCTCCCCTACCCTATTCTGTTTTGCCACCCAAAACGTGCGTGGATTTTCGTCTGTGAGTTTTGCCGTATTAAAAGTATCTTTGACGGAGGAAGCGACCACATTTTTTTTGTAAGAAAGCAACATCCAACCCGTAAAAAGTTCGTCTTTGTTTTCCCATTTTTTAGTAGGCAAATAATGCGGAAAATCGCCAAAACGCGTATTGGCAAACATCTGGTTGTCTTTGTCAAAGCCTGTGGGAAACATTGCAATCCTTCGCTCGAAGTTCCAATTCACTGCTATCCAAGGCGTTCCCGTATTCCAATAGTTACCATAGTTATCTTGAAAAGTATTGCCATGCCCTGCTCCGTTCATAAAGCCCCCTGGTTTGTAAGAAATTGGGTTGTAAGGCGCATAGGTAAAGGGTCCGAGAGGGTCATCACCTACGTAAGTCCCATTGGCATAAACGTTGTACTCTGTGCCTGGCGCGCCGTATTGTAGAAAGTATTTGCCTCTGTGCTTGGTCATCCATGCGCCTTCGGTAAATGGTCTGATGGTATCTCGGTGGTTGCGCCCGAAGCGTTCCCAACCATGATTTTTGGGGTCTAAATAGATTAGTCCTTTGTAATCATTTTTGTCTTTGTAAGTCAATCTCCTGCGCTTGTCTAATTCTGCGCCAAACAAAGGAAAAGTATTGGACGAACCCCAATACATATACCAACGGTCTGTGTCTTCGTCATGGAAAATAGCTGGGTCCCAAGGTCCTATCAGAGGCGGGAGGCGCGGCAACCAGCGATTGTAAAATAATAACTTGCCTTTTTCTGGCTCTAAACTATAAAAAATGGGTCTTTGCTCAAAGGTAGATTGGAACAGGTAAAGCGTATCTCGAACGGAAAGAACCGCAGGCGCACACATATCTTCCATAGGCCACTTGTCAGGGACTATATAACGCCAGTTTACCAAGTCTTTGGAGTGCCACCAACCGCCAGAAATCGTTACAAAGAGGAAATATTCGCCCTTGTGATTGACGATGACGGGGTCTGCCCCAGAGCGATACGAAATGCTGTCGTTCAACTGTTCATAGTTGTACTTATAATCTATGTCCATAGGGTTGCAATAGGTCTTTTGAGATTGGGCAAAAGACTGAAAAACAAGGCATAGGAAAAGGTTAAGAAATAAAAAGCTTTTCATAATAATTCGTATATGATAAATAAGCATTAAAGACTACGTATAAAAGTACAAAAAAGACACTTTTCTTTTACAAGTAAACAAAAATCTTTTGTAAGCATAATCTTTAGCAAAGTATTTGAGCAAATAGTCTTTAAATTTGTCATTCAAAACTATTGATTAATCAATGAAACTTATTTTATTCTTATTTTTTGCCCTTTCTCTATGTATTTCATCTTCAAATCCTATTGTATTTTACAAAAAAATAGGTGGCAAGTATTATGATGCCTCTACGGATATTATCACTACGCGAAAAGGTGATTTTCTAATAGTAGGAAGAACGGATTCTTACAGCCAAGATATGAATGTCAATGCTATCAAATTAGATGTAGAAGGAAATATTATTTGGGATAGAACCTATGGTGGAAATGAAACGGAAGGAGCAAGTGCCGTCATAGAAAGTAAAGAGGGAGGTTTCTTAATTGCTGGATATTCAGATTCTTATGCGACAAATGCTAATGAGAATGATATATGGTTACTCAAAATAAATTCCAATGGAGAGAGGGTTTGGGAAAAACATTTTCAAACTCCCAATGTCATCGACGAAGCACAGGGCGTTGTGGAAACTTCTGAGGGCGATTTTCTCATTGTAGGGAATGCTACCGCGCTCGCAGACGGTAATGCTGACGTATTGGCAATGAAAGTGAGTAATAAAGGAGAAATCTTATGGCAAAAAAAATATGGTGATGTCAATGGCGAACAGGTCAGTCATGTCATCAAAACAGCACAAGGGTTTTTATTGGTGGGGAGCATAGAAAGAGAAAAAAAACGATGGGATATTTGGGTGTTACACATTGATAATGAGGGAAATACTCTTTGGAGTCAGAACTATGGAGGCAGTGATAACGAGATGGGGAACTCTATTGCGATGCTTTCCGATGGAAGTTTTGTTTTTGCGGGCTTCACCTATACTTTTGCGGAGGGAAGTTTAGATATATGGGTGGTAAAAATAGACCAAAAAGGCAATAAGATTTGGGACAAAACATTTGGTGGGTTAAGTACAGATGAGGCTTTTGATGTCATCATTACTAAAGATAAAAAAATACTAATTGCTGGATACACAGATGTTTATATTCCAGATAAGAACTACAATAATACCAGCAAAGACGGCAATGATATATTTTTAGCTCTTTTAGATGAAGCAGGAAAAGAAATCTGGCAACATAATTTTGGGGGGCATACGCAATTATAGAACAAAATGGTACTTTCATTTTAGCAGGATATACTGATGAGGACGCAGAACAAAACGCAGACCACTTGATAGTAAAAATCACTCCTACAATAGACAAATAGGAAATATAAAAACCATGTCCCCAAAAATCCTATACCTCACCAATACTGAGCGGCATAAGATTTGTTATTCCTTGGCAAGTCTTTCAATAAGTTGAAAGTCAAGCACTTGGCTTAGGTTATTTTTCAATATAATTA
>JALOMS010000683.1 GCA_025455345.1 Thermoflexibacter sp.
GGAGGGAGATAACAGGGCAGAAATTCCTAATAACGCAAAAGCAATAGCATTAAAATATACTAAAGAGGCACTTAGCCAGTAGAAGGCTCTAAAATCATACACTGTTAGTAAGAAAATATTGAAAATCAATAAACTAAGTGTAAAAAGATAAAAATTTGATTTTTGACAAAGCCTACTCAAGAGATATTTTAAAATAGTAAAAATACTATAAATAAAAATAAAAACTAAAGCAAGATGATACAGAAAAAGTGCGTGAATCTTGGCTTGTAAAGAAAGAATGATATTCATTATCAATTGCATACCTACCCTACCTTGCCAATTGATATAGTTTTGATAAATTGATTCCCAAAAACCATATTTGACCAATAAAGCCTTAAAATAATAATCATCTAAGGCAAGACGGTTATAATATGCCACATAGAGTATAAAAAACAAATAAGTGATATTGGTAAAAAATAAAAAATAAAAAGGCAAACTTTTATTATTTGCCTTTGGGAATAAGGTTGCTAAGTACATATTTAGTTTGATGATTAGACCAAAAAGTCATTCCTTTTACCTTATCAAGACGCAACTAAGCCCCCATCTATTTTATGCTCGCTTCCTGTAATAAATTTGCTTTCATCACTTGCTAAAAATAAAACCAATTGAGCTACTTCATCTGGCTGTCCATAGCGACGCATAGGAACAGATTTTTCTAATTTTGAGCGTGCTTCTTTGGTGTCATTGGGGCTAAGTATTTTTTCAAAATTACTTACCATTGGTGTTTCTATCCAAGCGGGGTGAATGGTATTGACCCTGATGCCAAACTTCGCAAGCTCTAAGGCGGCAGATTTGGATAGTCCTATGCAAGCGTGCTTGGAGGCAGAATAGGCAATTCCCTTGGGCATTCCTAAAAGTCCCGCTACCGAAGAGGTAATAATGATACTACCCCCCTGATTACTAATGAGATGAGGAGTTGCATATTTCATGGTATAAAAAACGCCCTTGAGATTGACATCAATGACCTGCTCAAAATCTTCATCGGGGTATTCCCAAAAAGACCGATGATGTCCACCAACACCCGCATTACAAAAAACAATATCAATTTTCCCAAAAGTATCTATTGTGTAAGAAACAAAGTTCTTAACTTGTTTGGGGTCGCTTACATTCGCACAAAAAAAACTTAAATTAGGGGAGTTTATTTCTTTTTGAACCTCTTTGATACCTTCTTGGCTATAATCAACCAATACTACTTTTGCTCCTTCTTGGAGGAAAAGTTTGACGGTGGCTAAACCAATACCAAAAGCTCCACCTGTGATAATTGCTACCTTGTCTTGTATGCGTGCCATAGTTTGTATGATAGATGATTAGATTGATGTAAAAATAAAATAGTTGTTTGTTGTTTTAAGATTTTGATAAAGAGATATTTATGAATTTATTACCTCAAATCATACGAAGCTACGCTTATTTTGTCAGATTATATATTTTGAGGTTGCAAATTTGTATTTAAGCAATTTTTATCAAAAATAATACTTTATCTATATCTAATAAAATCGTATTGCTCTCCAGCCTTAAAAGTGGATTTTTCTGCGGGTAATTCTAAAAATCCATCACATTCTAATAAGTTAGCAAAATCTCCAGACCCTCCCCCTTCTATGGGAATAGCCCATAGCTTTTGATTTTCGTCTATCATTGTTTTGACTTGCAGAAAATAAGTCAAATTGGGCTTAAATGAAAAATCTTCTTTGAGTATAGCCTGCGGCATGGTCAAAGGGTTTGGCTCAAACAAACTTGCTCTTAACCAAGGTACTACATATTTATGAAAACAAACAAAAGTAGAAACGGGATTGCCAGGTAGCGCAAAAACCATTTTGTTAGCCTTCGTCTTACCAAACCAAAAGGGCTTGCCTGGTCTTTGAGCCACTTGATGAAACAACTTTTCTACTCCCAAATCAGCCAATACCTTGGGAATAAAATCTGCCTTTCCTGCCGAAACGCCACCCGTTAGCAAAACCACATCAAACACACTTTTAGGAGCTAAAATAGTAGATAGTTTTTGCTCAATAATTGCTTGTTTATCAGGTAAGTGAAAACTATCTGCTTTCATCTTTAATTGCTCTAAAGCCGACAAAAGCATATAAGTATTCGAGCGACGAATCTGATGAGTCAAGGGTTTAGTTTCTATGTCCACAAGCTCATCTCCATTGGAAACAATCGCAAAAAGCGGTTTTTGGCTTACCCAAAGTGATGACTTGCCTACTGCGGAGGCTACGGCTATTTCAGCAGGGCTAATTTTTACTCCAGCACTCACCAAAACATCTTCTTGCTTGCTATCACTGCCTTGCTTATGAATATTTTGCCCTTGTCTTATTTCATTGATTTTCAAAGTAAAATACGTCTGCTCACCTTTTTCTTCTTTTTCCAAATCTTCGTATCTTATCACCGTATCCGTTCCTACTGGAAGCACAGCCCCCGTCATTACCTCTATACAATACTGGGGTGAGCTAAGATGTGTAGGTAACATTCCAGCAAACTGAGTTTTCTCCATGAAAAACGTTTTCTGACCCTCTGCAAATGATTGATAATCAATTGCTATTCCGTCCATAGTTACTCGGTCGTAAGGGGGTAAATCTCTATCTGCCCTAATTTCTTCACGAAGCACTCTTCCGAGCGTCTTCATCAATTTTACTTCTACGGGCTTAGACAGAAATAGATGATTTTGAATAATTTGTGTTGCTTCTTGCAAAGAAATCATAATTCTTTTATTGATTCGTTATTGGGTACAAAGATAAAAAAATAAAATCTTGTTTTAAAAAACATAGATTCCACTAACTTTGAAAGTCTAAACAAGAATAATCTTGATTTTGATTGCAGACATGATAGCTAAAAGCACGTGATAAGCATACAACAAAAAATTTAATTATTCCAATGCTAAATTATAAACTTTTTTTTGACTTGGTAGA
>JALOMS010000684.1 GCA_025455345.1 Thermoflexibacter sp.
TCCCTTACACTCGTCTTTGTACGCACCTCTTCCTGAGCCAAGTATCAAGACAGGAGTAAAGTCTATGACCAAATCAGTCATGGACTTACTTGCCGAAGGAAATAAGAAAAAATAAGTTGGTCATAGTAAATCCTAAGATTGATATCGTTTTTTTGATAATAGTTGATATAATGATTATAAGAGTAGATTTGTGCGGTACTTACCAGAACAAACCTCATAATCTACTCTTTCAAATTTTTTTGCCGCCTCTCCCCTACCCCAATGCTTACCAAAGACTATTTTTTTACCCAATCCATTAAAGTTATTTGGAATCTCTTATCTTTGAACTATATTATAGGATTTTATCAATTATAAATCTTTATTAATCAAATGATTGGAATTATTATGGGTAGCAAATCAGACCTACCTATCATGTCAGAAGCCGCAAATGTCTTAGAAGAATTAGGCATACAATACGAACTAACTGTGGTTTCTGCTCATCGCACACCGCACAGAATGGTGGAATATGCAGAACAAGCACGTAGCAAAGGACTCAAAGTCATTATTGCAGGTGCGGGCGGTGCCGCCCATCTCCCTGGCATGGTTGCCTCTATTACTACCTTACCTGTCATAGGCGTTCCTATCAAATCATCAAATTCCATTGATGGCTGGGATTCCGTACTCTCTATCTTACAAATGCCTTCAGGAGTACCTGTGGCTACGGTAGCTCTTAATGGCGCACGAAATGCGGGAATCTTAGCCGCACAAATCATTAGCACCTTTGATGAGGCAGTCGCACACCAACTACAAAAATTCAAAAATGAATTACGCGACAAAGTCATGGAATCCGTCAAAGACATAGATGAGAACGGTTGGCAAGGCAAAAAATAGGATTTTAACCCATAAAACTTTTAAATTCATGAAAAAGCTAAGCAGAATTTCACTTTTTATTATCCTACTTCTCGTATCTGTATCTATTTTTGGACAAGATAAACAAGAAGTTATCTTACTGCAAATCAACGATGTCTATGAAATTGCTCCCCTTTCTAACGGCACAGTAGGCGGTTTGGCTCGTGTGGCTACTCTTTACAAAGAACTCAAGGCAAAAAATCCTTATACTTACATGGTACATGCGGGAGACTTTCTCAACCCTTCTGTTATTGGGACGCTTCGTCAAGAAGGAAAAAGCATTAAAGGGAAGCAAATGGTTGATGTAATGAACGTGATGGGGGTAGATTATGCAACCTTCGGCAATCATGAGTTTGACTTGGACATGGAAGATTTGCAAAAACGAATAGACGAGTCTGATTTTAATTGGGTTATAGCCAATGCAAAATACAAAACAGCGCAAGATATTACTCCTTTTTATAGGCAAAAAGAAGGTAAAAAAGAATTTTTCCCCAACTCCGTCATCATCAAATCTGGTCAAATCCGCATAGGTCTGATAGGACTTATGCTCTTTGTCGATAAGCCCTTCTTACAAATAGAAAACCAGTTCCAGCGCGCCAAAGAAGAGTATCAAAGGCTCAAAGACAGCACTGATT
Source organism: Thermoflexibacter sp. (assembly GCA_025455345.1). Lineage (GTDB taxonomy): Bacteria > Bacteroidota > Bacteroidia > Cytophagales > Thermoflexibacteraceae > Thermoflexibacter. The sequence continues at coordinate 1,524 of JALOMS010000684.1, forward strand.
TTGTAGTTGCATTGACCCACCAAAGTATAGAAGAAGATAGAGAACTGGCTCGGCAGTTACCCCAACTTGCACTTATCATAGGAGGACATGAACACGACAATATGAATGTCAGTGTGGGAACTACCAGAATTTGTAAGGCAGATGCCAATGCCAAAACTGTTTATATACATCGCTTTATCTATGATTCCAGTACAAAAAAACTCACAGTAACCTCCGAGTTAAAAAGAATAGACGAGTCCATTCCCGATGAGCCTATGACAGCCCAAGTTGTAGAAAAATGGCTTAAAATCGCTGATAAAAGTATTAGAGAAATAGGATTGAACCCTACCCAACAACTTATGGAGGCTAAAGAACCCTTAGACGGATTAGAAAGTAGTGTTCGCAACAAAAATACCAATCTTACCGAGCTGATTAGCAGGGCGATACTCCAAGCCGCTCCAAATACACTTGCTTCTATTTATAATGGAGGCTCTATCCGCATAGATGATAAAATTCATGGGAAAGTAACAGAATATGATGTATTGCGAATCTTACCTTTTGGAGGACAAATATGGGAAGTAGAGATGAAAGGCGCACTACTCAAAAAGATTTTAGAGGCTGGGAAAAACAACAAAGGCAAAGGTGGATTTTTGCACTATGAAAATATAAAAAAGAAGGGAAAAAAGTGGAAAATTGGCGGTAAGAAAATCAAAGATAATCAATATTATACCGTTGCAATTACTGATTTTTTATTGACGGGCAAGGAAACAAATCTGGAATTTTTGACCGAACAAAATCCTGAAATTAGCAAGATTACTAAGCCTAATACAAATGATAAAAGCGATTTGAGGAGTGATATTAGGAGAGCAGTCGTGGAATCAATGAAGAAAATAAAGTAAAAAAAGCAAGCTCCTATCGCACCGCTACAACCGTTTACCTTTGCTACGTTCCCGTCCTGGAGGGGTTCACAGGAGCTGGTCGTAGGTGCTTGCAGGTGCAAAGTTAGCAAAAAAATTAATTATGCAATACCTTTGGCAAGATTAGTATGAAAATTTTAATGTTGCCAAAGTTTAAACAATTAGTTATCAATCCTTTAAATTTGAAAAAAAATTATCCTCACTCAAAAGTATTTTCATGTATTACTACTCCTTCATTATACTAACTTATGCCCAAAAAGGAATGTAGTTGATGAATTTTTTTGACTTATTTTCTGGGTTTTCAGGCTTGATAACCCCTTCCTCTATGGCATCTTTGATGATTCTGGAAGCAATAGCAGTATTTGCCTCGTCAATATTAAATCTATTTCTAAGTGTTTGATTAGTCATTTTTTGATGATTCACATACATCAAACAGCAATGCTGATAAGTTGCCCTAATTTTATCTTTCCTGTCCATTTCATTAAGTTTTTGGTGAGCATACATAATCACAACGGTTT
>JALOMS010000685.1 GCA_025455345.1 Thermoflexibacter sp.
TTTAAAAGGCAGTCCTTTTGCTATTTTAGGCATTACTACATTCATAGGAGGTTTGGTAGGTGGATTGAGTGCCTTGAGTGGTAACTCACTGTACAAAATGATAGTTAAGAAAAAAGCCAAATACTAATCCATTTATCCTGAATGCTTTATGCACACATACTTGTTTATTGCCAAGCGTTACCTTTTCTCAAAAAAAAAGAAAAACTTTATAAATATTATTTCTATCATCTCCGTCATAGGAGTAGCGGTAGGGACTATGGCTTTGGTGATAGTCATGTCTGTATTTAATGGCTTGCAAGAATTTACGATGGATTTGTACTCGGCACACAATCCTGAAATCAGAATTACCCCTGCCCAAGGGAAAACTTTTGAAATAAACGACTCCTTGCTGAATGTAATTCGCCAAGTCAAGGGAGTAAAAGCACTTACAGAAATAATGGAAGACAATGCACTCTTGCGATACGGAGAAAATCAATTGGCTGTGAATGTGAAAGGAGTAAGTGATAACTTTTTAGAGCAATATCAAATCCAAGATAATCAGCTCATTAGCGGAGAACTTATCGTGAAAAAAGAAGGTACAGCTTACGCGCTCATAGGCGCGCAAGTCCAAACCCAATTAGGTGTTTCACTCCAAGACGATATGAAACCTATGATTTGCTGGTATCCACGCAAACAGAAAAAAATAAGCCTTGACCCGAATAATGCCTTTACCCGCAAAGCTATCCTTCCTTCTGGTATATTGTCTATTGACCAATACTTCGACAAGAGTAACATTATCGTTCCCATAGAGTTTGCAGACGAACTTATGTCTTATGGCAACAAACGAACTTCCTTAGAAATCAAAACTACGGACTACAAATTAGTTAGTTCTATACAAAGTGAGCTAAAAAATAGATTGCCCACACAATTTATCATTAAAAATAGAGAAGAACAACAAGCAAATATCATTAAAGCGGTACGTATAGAGCGACTTTTTGTATTTATTGCCTTTGCTTCTATATTGGGCATAGCCTCTTTTAATATTTTCTTTTCTTTAGCCATGTTAGCAATAGAAAAACAGAAAGACATTGCAATACTATTCTCAATGGGAGCAAGTAAGAAATTTATCAAACGCATTTTTCTTGCCGAAGGCGGGCTAATTGCCTTTATTGGGACATTGATTGGCTTGATATTAGGTCTTTTGGTATGCTTTACTCAACAGGAGCTTGGCTTTATTCCCCTAAGTCCTTCTCAACCGTACCCTATCAAAATCATATTGACTGATTTGATTTATATTGCGATTACTATTGTCGTTATTACCTACATAGCTTCTTTTGTACCTGCAAAAAATGCTACTAATCTGAATATCAGTGAGCAATTGTAAATAATCTAATGAGGTGTTGTGATTGTGTTTCAAATTTAAGGTTCAAAGTTCAAGGTTTCAAGTTTAAGGTTTCAAGTTCAAAGTTCAAGGTTCATGTTCAATGTTCAAGATTTAGAAAACAATACTACGATTTTGCAGAAATCCTAAGCATATTTTATTATTTTTACGCTTGTATTTTCAGTAAGCAAGTGCTTTTATTGTAAGATATGGTTTATTCCAATTATGCTTATTATCAATTATTTGAATAGCTTTAGTAGCTTTGCAGATAGCATCAATCTCATTTGCGTATTTATATAACATCAATCACTCAAACAGAAATAGAAAAAATGGCAGAATCACTTTTTATAGATTCATCTCTCTCTAAAACAGAAAAATATCAATCCCTATTACCACAAATCAAGGCTTTGACAGAGTCTGAATCTGATATTATTGCCAATCTTGCTAATATATGTTCTGCGCTTAAGTATGGAATGGATTTTTTTTGGATAGGTTTTTATTTGGTCAAAGAAAATCAATTGGTATTAGGTCCTTTCCAAGGCACAGTAGCGTGTACTCGCATTGATTTTGACAAAGGCGTGTGTGGGGCATGCTATCGGGAGCAAAAAACACTCATTGTTCCTGATGTAGAGGCTTTTCCAGGGCATATTGCTTGTAGTTCTCTTTCTCGTTCCGAAATCGTAGTACCTATTTTTAATCATGGCAGTGTAGCAATGGTTTTAGATGTAGATAGTACATTATTAGACGATTATGACGAAATAGACAAAAAGTATTTGGAGGAAATAGCTCGATGGATAGAAGAAAAACTTATATAACGATAAAAAAATCAATACTATGGGAAAATTCCACGAATCTATCAAACCAGCACACAAGGAGTTTATAGAGAAACAGCATATCTTTTTTGTGAGTACAGCACCACTTAGTGGGGAAGGTCGCATCAATTTATCACCAAAAGGGTTAGATTGTTTTCGTGTTTTTTCAGAACAAGAAGTGGGTTACATGGACTTGATTAGTAGTGGTAACGAAACTTCTGCTCATACGCTTGAGAATGGACGAATTACTATGATGTTTTGTTCTTTTGAAGGTTCTCCCAATATTTTACGCTTATATGGAAAAGGAGTCACTATTTTACCCAATACAGAGGCATGGGAACGGTATGCTCCTCATTTCAAAATCTATCCAAGTACAAGACAGCTTATTATCGCAAAAATAGATTTAGTACAGACCTCTTGTGGTTTTGGTGTGCCTTTATTTGATTATGTAGGTGAGCGCGATATTCATTTTGAATGGGCAGAAAAAAAAGGAAAAGATGGCTTAGAAGCATACATGAAAGAAAAGAATATGATAAGTCTTGACGGATTACCAACCAGTTTGGGACTGCAAGATTAGAAGGATTATTTTTTTCCTAATTCTTTGTATGACGATTATAGATGATTTTGAGGGGAATAAAACAAAAAAGCTGTTCTGTCACAGAACAGCTTTTTTATCTTTTTGCTCCCCCTCTAGGGCTTGAACCTAGGACCCCATGATTAACAGTCATGTGCTCTAACCAGCTGAGCTAAGGAGGA
>JALOMS010000686.1 GCA_025455345.1 Thermoflexibacter sp.
TTGGAAATTAGCAGGAAATAAAAAGATAGCAGAAGAAAAAGTGTATCGTCGCGACCCCAATACGCAGGTCTTGGTGAAAACTGCAAAAGTTACCTTACAGGCACTTAATCAAGCACAAACTTGGTTGGGGACATTCGAACCCAATCGTGAAATCAAAATCCTTTCCGAAACCAACGGAAAAGTGGTAAAAGTAGGCATTAGCGAAGGCGATAGAGTAAGCGCGGGTCAGGTCATTGCCCAAGTAGATAGCGATATTCTTCAATATCAGCTACTTGCCGCAGAAGCAAACTTTCAAGAAACCCAAGCAGACGTAAGGCGTTACCAAAACCTTACCAAAGTGGAGGCGGTTGCCCAAATCCAATTGGAAAAGGCAAATTTGGCGGCAAAGTCTGCGGAATCACAACTGAAAATATTGCAAAAACAGTTGAAAAATACCACCATTGTTGCCCCTTTTAGTGGAACGATTACAGCTAAAATGTTTGATTTAGGCTCGGTACTTGGTGTAGGCGCACCTTTGGCACAACTCACTGATATTTCAGCAGTTAAGTTAGTCATTAGCGTACCAGAAAAAGACATTTTGAAGTTCAAAGAAGGGCAAAGCGTAAACGTAACTACGGACGTTTTTCCTGACCAGCCGTTTGCAGGGAAAGTGAGCATGATAGGTGCAAAAGGCGACAATGCCCACAACTATCCTGTGCAAATCATGGTAAGCAACGGGAGCGCAAATATGTTGCGAGCAGGTATGTATGGTTCGGTAGTGATTGGTAATGATTTGAAAAACAATGCTTTACTCATTCCAAGAAATGCACTGATAGGTACGGCAAAGCAACCCCAAGTGTTTGTCTTGGAAAATGGAAAAGCGGTCTTGAAAAACATACAAATTGGTTCGGCAAATGCTGATTATTACGAAGTTACGGAAGGTTTGAAAGAGGGGGAAATCGTGATAGTAAGCGGTCAGGTGAACTTGGAAAATGGAACACCTGTGAAGGAGTAAACTCATTTAATTATGAATGATAAGCTATGAATTAAAATACACAAAATCACCGTTTTATATTAAGAAAATGTATTTAGATTCAATTCATTCATAATTTTGCTTGGGAGTAAGTAAGATAAAATATTAAAACTTGGTAATAAAAAATTAAATGAAATACTATGAGAATTCTAATTTTTGGTGCAACGGGTATTACAGGTAAAATTTTGACAAAAATGGCTCTCAATCAAGGACATACCGTTACTATTTTTGTTAGAAATCCCTCTAAAATTGATTTTGAGGACAAGCAATTGAATATCGTGCAAGGGCAACTTCATGAAATTGAAAAAATAGACAAAGTTATTCAAAATCAAGAAGTTGTAATTTCTACTTTGGGACCTACAAGCCTTACTAAAAACAATATTGAATTTACTGACGGAATTGCTCATATCGTTAAAACTATTGAAAAACATCAAATAAAGCAGTTTTTTTACCTTTCCACTATGGGTGTTGGCGATAGTAGAAATAGTCTTGACTGGTTTTCCAAATATTTTATCATGGATTTTGTCATCAAAAAATCTGTGCAAGACCACACTAAAAATGAACAAAATATCATTAATAGCCAAACCAATTGGTATATTTTTAGACCAGCCAAACTCAATAACAAAACTTTAACAAAGAATTATAAAGTCAGTGAATACTTTGTAAAAGCGTTTCGCCCTAAAATATCACGTGCAGATGTAGCTGATTTGATGTTAGCGCAGATAGGAAAAGTTGATTTTTTACGCAAGAAAATATCGCAAATGTATTAAAAATAACTCCAAAAAAATAAAGAAAAAAATGACATTAACAGAAATAGCCATCAAACGCCCTTCACTTATCATTGTGATTTTCAGCGTATTAACTTTGGGAGGAATTTTTGCCTTCAATAATTTGGGTTACGAACTCATGCCCGATTTTTCTCCTCCTGTAATTACGATTACTGCGGTTTACCCTGGTGCTTCCCCTTCGGAGGTGCAGAGTTCGGTTACAAAGCCCATAGAAGACGCACTGTCAAGTTTGGAAAATATTGATGACATGACCTCCAAATCGCTTGAAAATGCGTCTATTGTGATTGTAAACTTCAAGTTTGGAACGGATTTAGACCTTGCCGCCCAAGACGCACAGCGCAAGATAGACAACATCAAACGCTTGTTGCCAACAGATGTGCAGTCGCCTACAATTTCTAAAATTGCGATTAACGACCAGCCTATCATGCAAGTGGCGGTCAATGCAAACTTGGCAGATAAAGTGCTGTTTGACAAGATGAAAAATGAAATTTTGCCTCAAATTCAGCAACTCAAAGGCGTGGCGGCAATAGATATGTTGGGTGGTGAGGAGCGCGAAATCAGGGTCAATGTGAACAAGGACAAATTGACTTTTTACAAGATTTCGCTTTTGCAAGTTACGCAGGCTATCAAGCAGGCAAACTTGGAATTTCCTACGGGCAAGGTGAAAAATCCTGACGACCAACTCACCGTCAAATTAGCAGGAAAATTTACTTCCATAGAGCAGTTGAAAGACTTAGTAGTGTTCACACCTCCTATGGGCAGTCCTATTCGCCTACACGAAGTAGCGGACGTAACTGACGGAATTAGAGATATTTCCAGTGTGATTCGCTTCAATGGACAAAACGGGATTGGCTTGCGTATCAAGAAACAAGCAGACGCAAATGCCGTAGAAACTGCAAAAGTTTTGCGCCTGAAAATGAGTGAATTAGAAAAAAGTTATGCCAAAGACAATGTAAAATTTACCATTGCAGATGACGTTTCTCTTTTCACTTTGGATTCTGTAAATGCCGTAACGCACGACTTGGAAATTGCGATTGCGCTGGTGGCTTTGGTGATGTTGCTGTTTTTGCACAGTTTGAGGAACTCCATTATCGTGATGATTGCGATTCCTGCCTCTTTGGT
>JALOMS010000687.1 GCA_025455345.1 Thermoflexibacter sp.
TTGTTAATGAAATAGTTACGTCCCTATGGGACTTAAACTCTAAACTTAACTTGGTTTCTACAAAGCTTATGTCCCTAACGGGACTTCCAGTCTGGGACTTCCAGTCTGAGACTAAAAAGATGTTTATTTTTGTTGAATTGCTTATGTATGTTAATCGAAGTAAAATGTCTAAATTGACATAATCATGCACCTCTCCAACACCATATAGCAAAGATTAGAGGAGTGTATCTCCTTGTTGAATTCATAGCATTCTTTAATGGTATAGTCAGTAAAATAATTAAAAAAATAAAAGTTTTTACCTAATTTTGCTTATTATATGATGAAAAACAAGTAATAAATCTACTTAAGTCATGCCAATTATTGCTTCGAAGGAACTAAAACCACCTTTTTATTATTTTGGGAATGCTCATTTACAAACAGTTATCCCCAGTCTATTCCGCAAGGTGGAGGGGGTGTATTATCAAAGAGAGCGGATTAATACGCCTGATGGAGATTTTTTGGATTTGGATTGGTCTTTTGCTCATCACTTAGACGGAGGCAACTCCTCTAAATCACAAAAAAATCATTATCTACCTAAAAAAGAAGTTGTTGTAAGTAAAAAACTCGTAATTGTTTCTCATGGTTTAGAAGGCAGTGCGGATAGGCATTATGTCAAAGGCGTGATAAAAGTAATGAATGCTGAAGGTTGGGACGGCTTAGGTTGGAACTGTCGCAGTTGTAGTGGAGAATTGAACCGTTTGCCGCGATTCTATCATCACGGGGATACGCCTGACTTAGCATTGGTGATAAGCCATGCTTTGGAGAAGTACAACTATGAAACTATCGCTTTGGTAGGTTTCAGCATGGGCGGTAGTATCACATTAAAATACTTTGGCGAGAGGGGAGATGGGATTTTGACGCAGGTCAAAAAAGGAATTTCTTTTTCTGTACCTTGTGATTTGGCGGCATGCAGTGATGAGCTTTCTAAACCCAATAAAATGTTCTATACCAGACGCTTTCTTAAAAAATTAAACAAAAAAATCATTGAAAAAGCAAAAATAATGCCTCATCAAATCTCTGCCGAACCACTCAAAAATATTCGCATTTTTAGAGATTTTGACAATGTCTATTCCTCACAATTGCACGGATTCCAAGATGCCAATGAGTATTATTATCGAGCAAGTTCTTTACATTATTTGCAAGGTATTCGTCGTCCTGTATTGTTGGTCAATACGCTTAATGACCCTTTTCTCACTACTTCTTGCTTTCCGAAAGAAATAGCCGAAAACCATACTTTTCTACATTTAGAGATGCCACTTCAAGGCGGTCATGTAGGTTTCCAGCGCGCCAGAGAGCAAGAAACATACGCAGAGATGCGAACAAGAGAATGGTTAGCGGACTTATAAAGAGATATAATTTTGTAAATTTTTAGGAAATTTACTCAAAAAAGTATAGAACTTTGATAGCATTACCTATATTTGTATCTCATTTTTTTAAGAAAAATAACTTACATCTCAATTTTATTCGGTATCACTTTCTTCAGTTAACAATTTCAAAGATAAGATTTACGTTTGTATTTTATTATTCCATCTAAAACCTATTAATGTAATATTTTACATAAGATATTAATAAAATCTTGATGTAAAAGTGCAAATCAAATAAAACACTAACAAGAAAGACTTTTTAGTCTTTTTCCAATAATTAATCAAATAATGAGTCAAAATACGTTGCAAATTATTGCTACACAGTGCATTGATGAAGATAAAGAAGACAGTAATGTACTCTATCACCAAGTCAAAGGCTTTAGCGCAGAACAAAGAAGAATGGCATATTGGAAATGTTTAGTTGTCTTTTTTATTTCCTCTCTGCGTTTTAATAAAAATGCCCAACATATTCTCTATACCAATGACTTAAGAGATGTAATCTGTGATGGATTAGATTTAAAAAAGTTTTTACAAGAACATGGAGTAGAAATTTTGACTCATAAATTTCAGTATTTCAAACCTCCGAATGGATACTCGACTGCATTCAAAAATGCTTTTTATAAGTTAGATATTATCAAAAAATTGGGTGAACAGCGCAATACGAATGTAGATTGTTTGCTGTTGGACGCGGATTGTATCTGGGTAAATAGTGCGGATGCGCTACATCGCGAACTGCAAGAGAAAAATTGCATTTTTTTGTATGATTATTATACTACCAAAGACCCTAATCCGCCTTATTTGGAAAGGACACGAGATAGACACTATAAAAAAGATGTGGGGAAAGTTTACAAGGAAATAGACCCCAATTTTGATGTTGCAGAACCTATTGTTTTTGGTGGAGAAGTTATAGCGGGTAGTGCTACTCACTTGGGTGTCATTGGGGACTTGCTTACACAATCCTTTGAATATATCCTTGCCAAGTACAAGAATGAAAAAGAACTTCCTAAATTCCCGAATGGCGAAAATTTATTTTGGGGAATGGAGTATTGGTCGAGTTTGGTTTATAATCAGCTTCCAATGCCTTGGATAGAAATGTCCAAGTACATTCGGCGAGTTTTCAAGTTTGACCTCAGTTCTGCCAATTTACCAGAAGTTTACCAACTTGCTATCTGGCATTTACTTTCAGAAAAAGACAGAGGTTTCCAATATATGTACGACGAGATTATCAACAAAAAATCGCTGTTTTGGACATCTTCACAAGAGGAGTTTGCGCCGTATGCTATCCAATTTTTCTCTACACCTCAATTTTCTGAAGTATTATCAGGGCATTATCCTATGTCTATTTATGCCAAAAGAGCTTTTGCGGCTCTCAAAAGACGCTGGAATAAACAAAAGAAATAACCCTATCGTTCATGAAAGTAGCTGGTTTTACTTTTATTCGTAATGCTATAAAATATGATTACCCTATTGTAGAAGCAATTACCTCTATCTTACCTATTTGTGATGAATTT
>JALOMS010000688.1 GCA_025455345.1 Thermoflexibacter sp.
CGATTGTGTGCGTCTGCCAGGCACAATGATGTGGAAACGGATCTCACGTAGTTCCAGTGTCTCCGGAATCTTGTCGTAGGTCTCTTGATCCATCCACTTGGGCCTTTGGGGCCGCGTCCATAGGATCACATGGTCGTATTTGCCCAGACGTTTACCTCGCCGAAAATCACTGTGTCGGAGGTGATGCTTGCGAGCACAAGTCTGTACGCCTTGCGATAGAAGCAGTGCAATCATCATGAACGAACAGTAGTATCGATCCATGACGGCGATATCACCCGAATCGAGTGAACTCATCATCGATCGGAGTAACGCCGACTCGCCAGCTTCCTTGCCTTGTGTAATAGGATGGCGGATAAAATGCTTGCCATGTCCATCTAAATAAAAAGCATTTTGGTGTGCGTTTTTGGTAGTAGTCTGTAAACGTACCTTTTCATCACCTTCGGCAGAAGTACTCAAAAACAAGAATAAAGGTAGAGAAACGTGTTGGAAATAACGCCCTTGCTCATCTACATATTTGGTCTTCTCATGCGTCTTTGGTTGTTGGGCAACTAACCCATGCGCTAATAAAATAAATAATAACGCAAAGCTGTTTATTCGTATGTGTTTCATTATCAATAAGGGGGCTAAGAAAAAATCAATCTTTAATTAGATGCAATTTATGAATTTCTTGATTATTTTTTGCAAAAAGACTGATTCAATGTAAAAATAATTCTCTTTATATACGATTTTTCTATTTCTACACACTTCTCCTTATAAATACTTCGCAATTTATTTGCAAAACTTAACACTTTTACATTAACTTAGTGATAAATAAAAGTTCCCCAAAATTTACCTAATATGAACTTTGGAGTTGTATTTACATCTATCGTACTCGTAGGTTGGATACTTTCGGGTGCGTACATCTACACTTGCAAATATAAAATGCTGTGTGATGAATTAGCCAGCGGCAAAATAGAGTCTCCTAAGCAGGAAACAATTACAGAAAAGCCTGTAGTTGTGCAAGATACTACACTAATAGTAGCTCCCAAAGATACGCTCGAAGACCCACAAGGGAAATTTTCTACAAAAGAAATAGACATCTTGAAAACCACACAGACCGTTTACTTCAAAACGGGAAGCACAGAAATGATAGAGACCAAAGAAGGAACAGCCTATCTGAACCTCTTGAAAACCTATCTCGATACCTACCCCAACAGTACCATCACACTGATAGGGCATACTGACAACGTAGGAACAGATGAAATCAATCTCGATATAGGCAAAAAAAGAGCAGAAAATGTCAAATTGCAACTCGTCAAAAGAGGCATTAAAGCCAGTCAGATTCTTACAGATTCTAAAGGGAGTAGCCTCCCAATTGCAGATAATAGTACAGAAGAGGTACGCTACAAAAACCGCAGAACAGAAATCACATTCATTAAAAAATAACTCCTTGATTAATAAGAAATAAAAATTTATAAAAATATGACAGCAACTACTGCATTCCTTTATGCCATATTTTGGCTTTTAATTGCCGCCATTCTTGGTGGAATTATTGTTTACCTACTTATGCGTAATCGCATGAAACGCTTAAGCGAAATGGAGGAAAATTATGCTAAATTGGAAAAAGAATTTCAAACTAAGCAAAAAGACTTCCAGTTGGAAATTTCCGCACGTGAGAAAAAGATAAGTTCCCTCAATGAACAACTCAAAGAATGCCAATCTAAAAATAATGCTTTTGTACTTACTATTTCCCAAAAAGAGGCAGAAATAGCCAATCTGCTCACAGAATATGATGGTTTCAAAGCAAGCACCATAGACCAACAAACTAAACTATCCGCCTCTCTTGCAGAACAAGAATCGCAAATAGAACGGTTAAAAGCAGAATATACTGGTTTCCGCACCAATTTTGAAGCCCACAATAAAGAGATTAGTATGTCCGAAGAAGAAAAAGAACAACTTTTAGAAACACTTGGGACAATGCGTGGCGAATTAGAAATTTTGAAAGGCAATTTTATCATCGGACAACAGGAGATGCTAAAAATTACCGCAGAAAGAGATGCCCTACTTTCTACAAAAGCAGGTTTGGAAGCCACATTGCAAAAACAGCAAGGCGAAATGCAAAGAGTGATTGGCGAAAGAGATGTCTTACTTTCTAATAAGGCAACTTTGGAAATCGCAAATCAAGAATGTCAAGATGAAAAACTGCTTATTTTGGCACAACTGAACGCTGAAAAAGAAAAGCAAAATAAAACTTCACAAACAGAGAAAACACATATTGTAAAGACTGCAATGTCAGATGATGCGAAAATAGATAACAAAAAAGAATTTGCGCTGGCAAAAGTGCGCGAAAAAGCAAAAGACTTTGATTATAGCAACATGGGCATTGCCACTTACGAAGAAAAAGACGACCTCAAAATTATTGTGGGCATCGGACCCTTTATCGAGGAAAAATTAAATGCCTTGGGGATTTATACTTTTTTGCAAATTTCGCGCTTCAATGATAATGACGTAGAGCAAGTTACCAAAGCAATTGAGTTTTTCCCAGGTCGTATCCAAAGGGACAGTTGGATTAGCCAAGCCGCAGAGTTAGCCAAGAAATAGACTTTTGTGGCTTTGACATACCGCTTCTCAACATAGTTGAGGAAAAAAATTCATTTTGAGTGGGCAGAACACAGTAAGTAAAACAGGGCTGAAAGACTGTTTTAGTTATAGAAATTAAGTACATCAACTTTTATAAGCGTTCTTTGTATTAAAGTCCCGTTAGGGACTTCCAGTCTGGGACTACATATTTGTAGAAAATAGAAGTTTAACGCAGTAGATAAGTCCCGTAGGGACGATACAAAAGTTTGTTAGTGATATAGTTGCGTCCCTACGGGACTTAGATTATGGACTTAATTTAGTTTCTACAAAGCTTATGTCCCTAACGGGACTT
>JALOMS010000101.1 GCA_025455345.1 Thermoflexibacter sp.
GGGACTGCAAGGAGAAATTACTGTAAATGGTAAGAAGTATAACAATGTTATGCCTGCTTCTGGCTTGAATGACAAGGAAATAGCAGATGTGCTTACTTATGTAAACAATACTTGGGGCAACAAAGGTGCAAGAGTTACAGAACAAGAAGTAAGTGCGGAAAGAAAGAAAAAGTAAGAAAATACTTTTTTCTATACCCTTTTATACATAAAAGCAAACAAAGCCGTTTATTGTTTATAAAATGGTTTTGTTTGTTTTTTTGGTAAGATTTATGAGATATTTGATATTTTATATGAGTTTTTATTATTTTTGACCTTTCAAAACTGATAGATGTATTAATACAATATGGCAATTACTCAGGACGTAATTAAGTTGAATCCCACACGTGATACACCTGCGGTAGAATTTAACTATGTTGATGGTATCATGCACATCAAAGGTAGATGTTATCCCTCTGATGTAAAGAAATTTTTCGAACCTTTAATGGGTTGGGTGTCTGAATATATACAATCTCCAATTGCAAGAGAAACAACTGTACACATTGACCTTGAATATTTTAATACAACCTCAGGAAAGTTCATACTCAATATTTTTGAATCTTTGAAAAAACTTCATGTCAATGGTCATGGGGTAAAGGTCAAATGGTATGAATGGGAATCTGATGAATTTAAAGACGACGAGTATTCGTTTTTAGATGAGTTTGAGGGCGAGTATCCATTTGTGGAGGTGATTTATAGATAGTTGATAATCGATATATGTGTCGCTATTTCTAATATTAATGAATAAACTACTAAACTTCTTAAGAAAACTATACAAATCTCAAGCTATTCAGAACTCTTTTTGGGGGGTGCTTAATGCGGTTGTTCACCCAATCTTGATGCTTTTGGCTATTCCTATATTTATTTCCTATTTAGGCATTGAGCAGTTTGGAGGTTGGAGCATTATTAACTCCATTATCGCAAGCATGGGTATTTTCAACATGGGACTGGGAAGCGCAACGGTCAATTTTATAGCCAAATACCGCGCAAATGATGATTGGGATAATATTTACAGAGTGATTAATACTACCTTTTCTATTTACCTCATTCTCTCTATCGCTATCACTACTATTGGTATATTAAGCACGGACTTATTGATTGATTATAAGGTTTTTAATATTCCTACACAGCATGTGGAACTTACACGTTATACCTTAAGAATAGGTTTTTTTATAGTAGGGCTTAGGTATATAGAAGGGGTACTTGTTTCTATTTTTGTGGGTTTTGAAAGGAATGATATTTCCTCTAAAATACATATTTCTTCTAAAGCTCTTTTGATAGCTGTTCAGTTAACACTTGTTGTGATGAACTTTTCCCTCATAGCTGTTTTTATTGCTACTGCTATTATGAGTATTTTATCTCTCATTATTGAATTATACATTGTCAAGAGATTTGTCAAAGGTTTAAAATTTTCTTTGCTTTTCAGTAAGTCTTCATTCAAAGAAGTATTTAGTTTTGGTATTTGGACTTGGACGCAGTCTATTGTAGGCATTATTTCTGGACAGATAGATAAGTTCATCGTCGTATGGCTAAGCGGATTAGGAGTCTTTGGCTATTATTCTATTGGTCAGGAGGTTGCTACGAGGATACATGGACTTTTTGGAGCGGCTACCTCTTGGATTTTCCCCAAAATAGCCAAAGAAACTGCAAAAAATAATGACATCTTGCCCTTTTATTACAATATGCAGTTCCTCATTATTTCTATTGGCATTTTGTCTGTATCTACGCTGTTTTACACACGCGATTTTTTCTTTACACTTTGGTTAGGTGCAGAGAAATATGCTCAATCGGTAGATTTTATCACAGTATTCCTCTATTTTAATATCTTTAGTGTTACAACTATCGTCCCTTATCATTTTTTGAATAGCGGAGGTTATGTAAGAGGAAATACGTTTTTCATTGCATTTAGCAGTTTGGTTACAGTAGTTTCTATGATTGTTTTATACCAATTTTTTGGTGTAATAGGTTTACCTTTAGGTAGATTGGTAAGTCCAGCAATTACAAGTTTGGGTTCGCGAACCATTGTACATCTCAAGATTTTAAAAGATAAAGATATTTTCTCTGGAGCGAAAATAATATTGCCATCTTGGATTGCTGTAATTATTTTGTATTTAGGTGAACAAAATATATTGCCTTTTTATGTACAATTGATTTGTTTTGCTTTTCTTGCATGGGTAATCCAATGGATTTTTGGACAAAAGGTGAATATTTCCAAATTAGTCAAATCAATATGAGTATTTTTCTTAATTTTGATTTTTACGGTTCTCATAATGTTGGAGATGACCTCATGGTCGCAGGCTTCTTAGAGGTTTTCCCTCATAGTCTTGCTCCATTAGAGTGCCAAACTAAGCAACATATCGCATCTCAACGAATCCGCTTCCCCCAAATTCATTGGGAGCCAGTTTCTACCAAAGACATTCAGCCCCAATGTTTATTGGGTATAGGAGATACACCTTTCCAGCTGACGAGTGGGGTTTGGTTTTTGGAAAAATTGCTTCGTGATGCCAAAACAGCAAAAGATAAAAATATTCCTATGTACATGATAGGAGTAGGCGCGGAAAAAGAAGTCAAAAATGATACAAAATACATTCATAAGATTTTAGAAAGCATTTCGCATATCTGGACAAGAGATGAATTTTCCAAACAAATATTAGTAGATAATTTCAAATTCCCTGATGAGAAAGTAACAGCCTCCTCTGATTTGGCTAATATTTACTTGGACAAATGGTCGCAAAGCATTGATTTTAATAGAGAAAGACCTGTGGACTTAGCAGTATGTTTCTTTGCAGAAGAAAAACTGCTCCAACCTACTGATATTCCAGCCCTTAAAAAGTTTTTTAGGAAAAATGCTACTCAATTACAGATGGTTTTTAATGCCAACGAAACAAGAAAAAGAGAACCTTTTGAGTGGTATATTTACCATCAATTGATGTTTAATTGGTTTGATAGGACATTCAGACCTTTACCCAATTTGACTTATTATTCTCCTGAGTATGCAACAGGCAGTATGAATGACCTAATAGATAGCTACAAAGATTATAAAACTGTATTGACTTCTCGATATCATGGCTTGATGACCGCCGCATGGGCTGGCTGTAAGGTTGCTGTATTAGAACGTTCCTCAAAAGTAAGTGCTTTGGCACAGGAATTAGGCATTCCTATTATCCAAAAGCCTTTTACGGTAGAAAAAATAGAAGAAGGCTATGCTAACGCCAAAGTTGTAGATAGGAATTTATTAGCATCATTGAGCAAGAATGCCAAGCAAAGTGTAGAGGAGTTAGCGGGAGTCATAGGCAAATTGTATAAGTAATTACTTTATACTGATGTTGTAAGGTCAAGACAATTCGTTAATATTGTTAAAATTTTGTAGATTGAACAAGTATTATCATGAAATTAAAGTATCTACCCAATAAAATTAAAGACTCGTGGCATCGCAATATAGCTGTCCCTTTAATTACACGTCTTATTCATTTCTTTATTTCTTTAGGAAAAAGAAACCGCAAGTCTTACAAACCCCGCACATTAATTATTCTGCGATTTGATGCGATTGGAGATTATGTACTATTTCGCAATTTTCTGGAACTCATCAGAAATAGTGAAAAATACAAAGGGTATCATATTACACTATGTGGTAATCTCGCATGGAAATCTATTGCCGAAACCTTTGATAAAGAGTTTGTAGATGAGTTTATCTGGATAAATTTTGATAAATTATACAAAGAGCATAGTTATAGGTACGAAGCCCTCAAATTAATGGCTGATAAGGAGGGTTATGAAGTATTGATTTCATCTACTGCCGCAAGAAATTATTATAAAGAAGATGCTTTTGTACGTGCAATAACTGCCCAAGAAAAAATAGGCTATGAATCTCGCGTGTGGGAAAATATGATAGCTTCTCATAAGCAAATATCTGATAAGTATTATAATAGGCTTATTTCCGTTGCCGATTATGATGAATTTGAGTTTTATCTTAATCAAAAATTTTTTCGCTCCTTATTTGGCAGTGAAAATTATATGCCCAAGAGGACACATTTTAAGCCTATCTCCTACCAGCTAAAATTTTCTACCCCAGACCAATACGCCATCATAGCTCCGGGAGCAGGTGCGTGGTTTAGGCGGTGGAGTACCAGCAATTTTGCAAAAATTTCGGATTATTTATTTGAAAAATATGGTATTCATTCCGTAATCGTAGGTAGCAAAGCAGATAAGGAACTTGCCAATCAAATCATGGAGGAAGCCAAAAACAAGAATTGCTTTACAGACCTAACAGGCGTTTCTTCTCTAACTGATTTGGTGTTTTTATTACAAAAATCAAAAATTACCATTGCCAATGAGTCAAGTGCTACTCATTTTGCAGTAGCAGTAGATACACCCGTCATTTGCATATCGAACGGCAATCACTTTGGCAGGTTCAATCCCTATCCAGAGGAAATAGCTCCTTATTGTCAGACGGTCTATCCACCAGAAATTACAGAAAAATTAGAGGATAAAAGAGAACTTATCAGATTGTACGCCGCAGGTTCAAGGCTAAATATTAATAAAATAGAACCTCAAACAGTAGTTCAAGCAATAGAATATCTCTTTCAAAAACTTGAAAATTCCCCTCGATAAATAATTTGCTTACTATTAAAAAAGTGTTAATTTGCAATCCTAATCGAGCTTTATACAAATGATATATCGCTTTTTATTATTGTAGCTAAAACAAAAATACATGAAACTTCACTTTGCCAACCCCAATCCTCAGATATTAGTATTGGGAGATTTAATGATAGACCATTATTTATGGGGTACTTGTAGCCGTATCTCACCAGAGGCTCCTGTCCAAGTAATTGATATTCAAAAAGAAACAACCGTACTTGGTGGAGCTGGAAACGTAGTAAACAATCTGCTTACTTTTGGAGCAAAGGTAGATGTCGGGGGGGTAATAGGAAACGACGAAGCGGGCAAGGAGTTACGCCAAATGCTGGAAAAAGCGGGCGCAGGAACATCTCTGTTACTATCACAAGACAGTAGAAAAACAAGTAAAAAAAGCAGAATTATTGCCGCCAATCAGCAAGTTGTCCGCTATGACAAAGAGTCTAAAGATGACATTACAAAGGAAAGCGAAAATAAATTGTTAGAAAAAGTAGCCCAACAGATTGGTAAGTATCAACTTGTACTACTTTCTGACTATAACAAAGGAGTGCTTACTTCTTCTTTTACACAAGGAGTCATTAAGATAGCAAACGAAAATAATGTTAAAGTTTTGATAGACCCCAAGGGAACTGACTACTCCAAATATAAAGGCGCATTTCTCATCACTCCTAATAAAAAAGAAGCAAGTCTTGCTACAAAAATAGATATTAAAGACGAAACAACCCTCAATAAGGTAGGTTTTCAACTCAAACAAGAGTGTAATCTTAACTATGTAGTAGTAACCTTATCAGAAGAAGGGATTGCTTTATTTGATAAAGAGGAAGTTCATAAAATTCCAACCAAAGCCAAAGCAGTATATGATGTTACTGGCGCAGGCGATACCGTCTTAGCAAGCTTGGGGTTTGCGATTACGAATGATATGAGCATGATTGATGCCTGTACTTTTGCCAACTATGCCGCCGCAGTAGTAATTAGCAAAGTAGGTAGTGCGACCGCCACACTTAGCGAAGTAGAGGAGTACATAGCATCGTACATTCCAGAGTCTAATAGCGATTCTGCCATCAAATCTCGCAAAGAAATAAGTGTTATTGCGGAAGATTTGAAAAAACGCAAGAAAAAAATAGTTTTTACCAATGGCTGTTTTGACATACTTCACTTAGGACATGTCAAATATTTAGAAAAAGCAAAAAATTTTGGGGATATTCTCATCGTGGGAGTCAATGCAGACGCTTCTGTCAAACGCCTCAAGGGAGAAGAAAGACCTATCAACCCTGAATATGACCGCGCTTATTTGTTGGCTTCTCTCAACGCCGTAGATTTTGTAGTGGTATTTGAGGAAGATACTCCTTACGAGCTGATAAAATCCATTACCCCAGAAATCCTCGTCAAAGGAGGAGATTATGAGGGCAAAGAAGTAGTAGGAAGCGATATAGTCAATGAAGTAAAATTAGTTTCTTTTGTTGAAGGCAAAAGCACAACCAATATCATTAATAAAATGAAAACCAAATAGTTATATCATAAAAATAAAACAATATGAAAGCAATGATTTTGAGTGAATTACAAGCTCATCAGCAAGTAATTCAAAAAGTAATAGATAGCTTACAAGAGGATATTTTCACTGCCTCTAATATGGCAATAGAAGCTCTTAAAAGAGGTAATAAAATATTGTTGTTTGGGAATGGCGGAAGCGCAGGAGATGCCCAACACATAGCCGCAGAACTTACAGGACGTTATAAAACAGAGCGTAGAGGACTTCCTGCGATTGCTCTTACGACTGATACTTCTGCTTTAACGGCGATTGGTAACGATTATGGTTATCAAAGAGTATTTGACAGACAGGTCGAGGCTCTGGCAAGCAAGGGAGATTTGCTCATTGGAATTTCCACAAGCGGAAATAGTCCTAATGTAATGAGTGCCTTGAAGTTAGGCAAAGAAATAGGTTGTGCTACGCTTGGCTTGAGTGGCAGAGGAGGTGGGAAAATGACAGAGTTTTGCGATTTGAACTTAGTCGTGCCTTCTGATGACACGCCTCGCATCCAAGAAATGCATATTTTGATAGGGCATACCATCTGCCAAGCCATAGATAATGCTATTTCCTAATAGATTTATTAGATTGACTAAGATTTTTGTGAAAGCATAAAATGAGGTTGTTTGAAAATTTTATATCTTGACAAAGAGGCTGTTCAAAAGCTATATTTTTCTTAGCTTTCAGACAGCCTCTTTAAACAAATGATATTCGTTCCTTGCTTTTCCCATACCAGTTCTACTGCGGCTTAAAAGACATGGTCAAATTTAACTCCCTGTTTTAACGGCGTAAACTACTCTTGATTCAGAGAACGTCTAATTTATGAAGTTTACAAAAAGAATATGTTAAATACACATAGTCAATAAGTTACTTTATTTTAATATTCAAAAATTCCATTTTTTTTGCTTACTAACTTATTGATTTCCTGAAAAAACTCTCCTTTCTTTAGCTCATCAGTAAATAAATTTTTAGAAATACGCAAAGTTCGCAGTTTGCTTAATTGCAAGATTTCCAAAGGTATATCCGCAATCGCATTGTTAGTCAGGTCTATTTCTGTTAGATTTTTTAAATTTAAAATTTCATTGGGAAATATACTCAATTTGTTATTGTGTGCATGAAAAACCCTCAAATTAGACAATTTGCTTATATTGGGATTAATAAATAAAAAATTATTGTGGTGAATGTATATTTCTTGTAAAAAAAGCCAAATCTCCGATTTCATTAGGTAAAGTAGTGATTTGATTATAAGATAGATACAAATGAGTTAAGTTTTTCAAATAAGAAATTTTAGAAGAAATTTTTTTGACATTATTGTAATAAATGTCTAATTCTTCCAATGCCCTCAACTGATAAATCACCTCTGGCAAACTATCTAACTTATTCTTATACAAGATAATCTGTCGTAATTTATCTAATTTCCCAAGCTTATGGCTGATATAGCTAATCTGATTTCCCGCCAAAGCAAGAGATAATAAGTTTGGCATCTTTTTGATACTTTTAGGAATTTCTTTTAAGTTACCATAAGCTATGCTCAATTTCTTAAGATTCTTTATTTTAGGAAAACGTATTTTATTGACTGTCAATGAATTATAATCTAAGAATAGTGCAGATAAGCTTTTTAATTTTCTGGTTTTTTTAGGAAAGTCTAATAATCTATTCCTACTCAAAAAGAGTGTATCAACATTAACGGCATTTTTTAAGGTTTTAGGAGAGCGAATGAGATAACAATTAGATAAGTCTAACCAAGTCAGGTAATTGAGCTTAGCAAATTTGATATAGACAGGTTTTCTTTCTCGTTCTGATTTCTGCCATGCCTGATTAGCACTATCCTGTATTCGCATTTGTTCTTTGGCAGGGAGAGCCTCAAAGCGTTTCTTATAATCTTCGTTGCCAAGCAGATTGATAAACAGATTGGGGGTTGGTTTTGCTTTGATGCGTATCTTTTTCAACTTTATAAGCTGATTAAGCTCTTCAGTAAGGATAACGGTATCCCCTATAATTTCTAATTCTTGTAGATTTTTACAATCCAATAACCATTCAGGAACTCTTTGCACAGTTTTGGTGATGGATACGGCAATAATTGTATCTTTGCGGGAGGACTGCATTGCCTTGGGAGAAGAAATCATATAGGAGCGATTGGTTTGTGCTAAAGAAGGTAAACACAAACAAATAAATAAGATTATCAAACAAACTAACTGCCTCATATTGATATTTTTAGTTTAAAATTTCCCGTATTGCCACGTTTTTAATTTTTCAGGATAAACCATGCAATTAATCCATTCAGGCTCCAACACAGCACCACATTTCTTATAAAAATTAATGGCTGGAGTATTCCAATCTAAGACTTGCCATATCACCAAACCCATGTCAGTTTCTAATGCTCTTTTGATGACTACATCTAAAAGCATTTTACCCAATCCTTTCTGTCGGTGAGATTCGGTAACGATTAAGTCTTCTAACCACAGACACTTGCCTCTCCAAGTAGAATAACGTATGTAAGTCAAAGCCATTCCTATGATTTCGGGTGTAGGAGTATCAGTTTCTACTACAAAGAACTCAAAAATAGGATTTTTACCAAAACCATCTTCAAGCATTTTTTCAGGATTATTGCTTACTTTATGCTCTCCTTTTTCGTAAATCGCCAACTCCATGATAAGGCGAAATGCGTCATTAATATCTTTGGGTTCTCCTTTGCGAATGGTGTAACTCATAAGTAAAAAATTTGGATTATAATTATAAAAAATGAATTTCTTAAAAAAAGGAGTAAGCCCCATCAGTTCTATTAAAACTAATAGGGCTTTTTATTACCTCTAATGATTGGTAATCAATGAAGGTATATTAAAGTTTTTTGGCATCTGCTAAGAACTTTTCTAAGCCAATATCCGTGAGAGGATGTTTGAGCAAGCCTAAAATCACGCTTAGAGGACAAGTAGCTACATCAGCCCCAATTTCAGCACATTGGATAAGATGAGGTACATGGCGAATAGAAGCCGCAAGTATCTCTGTCTCAAATCCATACGTATTATAAATTACGACTAATTGTTCTATCAAATCCAAGCCATCGCCCCCTATGTCGTCTATTCTGCCTATGAAGGGAGAAACATACGTTGCGCCTGCTTTAGCCGCCAAAATCGCCTGTCCTGCGGAAAATACCAAAGTACAATTGGTTTTGATTCCTTTGTCAGTAAAATACTTAATAGCTTTTACACCATCTTTAATCATTGGAACTTTAACAACGATTTTGGGGTCTATTTCTACCAACTCTTCTCCCTCGCGCACTATACCTGCATAATCAGTAGCTATTACCTCCGCACTCACATCTCCATCTACTATATCGCATATTGCTTTGTAATGAGCAAAAATATTATCTTTCCCTTTGATGCCTTCTTTAGCCATGAGAGAGGGATTGGTAGTTACACCATCTAACACGCCCAAGTCTTGAGCTTCTCTAATCTCGTTTAGATTTGCTGTATCTATAAAAAATTTCATATTATTAATTGATTAGTTTTATAAGCCAAAAATAAAATACTTCTTTGTTTCAATACTACAATATTACAAGAAATATTAAGGATTAGCAAAGTCTAACAAGATTTCTCTCGGTTGATACAATAATTTTTGCCTCGACGATTAGTGAATCTGAATGGTGAATAGCGATTGGTCAAAGCTAATCACCTCTATTTCCCCTCTGAAATTCATGCGTTTAATATTCTTTACCTCTACGCTCAAAAAATCTCCTACCTGAGCAGATTTGAGTAGTTCTCTCAAATCCACAAACTCATTTTGGACAAGCAACTCACTGACAACCTGTGTACCTCGTAATAGCACAATCTCTAAATCTGCTACCTTATATCGCATATCTTTGGGTATTCGCTCTGCGATTTGAGGTTGAATAAATATTCTGACATAGAGGCTATCCAAGTGTTCCTTCGTATAAACCTGTCTTGGATTAAACGCAAAGCCGTCAAAAAAAACATTGATGGTAGGCAAAGGCAATAACACAACCCTATGCCTACTCTCCGAAATGAGTTTTTCCCCCTCAAAGGCTTTGATAATAACTTCTTTATCCTTAGGAATAATGGTAAGGATATTGGCTAACTGCCCCTTGATAAGCTCTCCTCCCTCTACTTCAAAACGGATGTTTTCCAAATAAGGGTAGTTCTCTATGTTAATAGCTACCTCATTACCACAAGATTGGTAAAGAGGGATAGGTTGGTTATAATAGGGAGTAATTATCATTTTTTGACCATAGCCTATTCCTGATAGGGTAAGCCAAAATAGTAACTTTAAAATTAATAAAAATGACAGCTTTTTCATGGTTTTAATGGATTAAAATAATTGAAAAAAATATGCTTAAAAATACTATGCTAATTGATTTCAAAAGTCAAAATGCTTTGTTGACTATCAAATCTCTCCCAGTTTTTATTTTCGATTTTATGAGTATGCTCGGTGATTTTAAATCTTTCTGACTGATATGCCTCAGCTAATATACTCGCTTGCACAGCTCTTTGATTGGCGATTTTGGCTTCTTCGTATTGCTGTTCCTTGTATAAAAACCAACTATATCTGTCCCAAGTGCGATAATCACAAGCAACTTGGTTATTTGACTTAATGTTAAAAAAGTAATATAACTCGTGAATAGGCATACTGACGACAAGCAAGTTCATCAAAAGTGCAATTGCTAAAATGTAAAGC
>JALOMS010000689.1 GCA_025455345.1 Thermoflexibacter sp.
GTCTTGGAAAATCAAATTAATTTCCATATTTCTCTGCACAATGGTATTCACATAAGGCAAAGCCGCAAGAATAAATAGGAAAGCAAGCGCAAAAGCAAGCGCACCCAAAAGTATAGACTCGCCCAAAAACTGCCCTATCAGTTGCCCTCTGATAGCTCCCAAAACCTTCCTCATGCTTACTTCCTTGGCGCGTTTCAATGAGCGTGCCGTAGAAAGATTCACAAAATTAATGCACGCTATTAGCAAGGTAATCACTGCAATTCCAATGAAAATATACAAAGTGGTCATGCTACCTGCGGGTTCGGGGTCGCCAAGTACCTCTCCGCTTAGGTGAAAATCTTGCATAGGTTGCAAGGTGTAAACAATGTCTTTGGCGTAGTTTTGAAGCTGTTTGGGGATATTTTTGTTGATAAATTCAGGGAATTTGGCGTTTATTTTCTCTACGGACTGCGCTTGATTGGGTTTAAGCAAAACATAAGTATAGGAGTGCGTAATTACCCAATTATAGGTGAGATTTTGTTTTGCCATAGGGTTTTCTAGTGCAAACATGGTTTCGTAATCAGAGATAAAATTGAATTTGATATGCGAATTGTCTGGATATTTTTCCACCACGCCCGAAACCTTCATGGGGTGCATACCACCAAACAAAATGGTTTTGCCCAAGGCACTTTCCTTTCCAAAATATTTCTGTGCCATTTCGTCTGTCAGAATCACATTAAACCTACCGTTGAGGGCAGTTTTGGGGTTGCCTTCCAAAAATTTGAAGGTGAAAATATCCAAAATAGTAGAATCGGCAAAAAAGAATTTTTGCTCCTCAAACTTCAAATTGTTCTGCCCACTGCGCTCTACTTCTATGCTGGCATTGCGGTTATATATTCGCGCAGATTGCTCTATTTCAGGGAAATAGCCTACCAACAAAGGCGAAGCAGGGGGCGGAATAGCTACCACAGGTTTGGGAATCCCTGCAAACTTGGGGTTGTAAGCAATCCTATAAATGCGGTCATATTTTTCTTGGAACTTGTCAAAACTCAATTCGTAGCGCACGAAGAGCAAGATAAGGAAACAGCAAGCCATTCCCACTGACAAGCCAATAATATTAATCGCCGAAAATCCTTTGAATCTCAATAGGTTACGGACAGCAATTTTAAAGTAGTTTTTATACATTTCAAATGATGAGTTATGAATTATCAGTTATGAATTTTTTTTTAATAGTAGTTCAAATCCAATTTCGTTTATGGTTTATAGTCAATGGTTTATGGTTAAAATGCAGTTTAAAACTATTCAGCTATCTATCTATCTATCCAACCATTTGTATTTTCTAACAACTAACTATTCAACTATATAACTATTTATATCTATAAGCAAGCACCACTAATAATTAACTATCAACAACTATCCAACCATTTGTATTCCTAACAAGCAACTATTCAACCACAAATAATCTATTGAAAATCAAATAATTATAAAAATAATAAAAAATAAAAATGTCCGAAAACGGATAAAAACATTCGTTTTCGGACATTAGTTTTACACTTCATAAGTGAGAAAAATTATTATTTAAAGTAGGAAAATATGCTTTATAGACAGTTCCTACTGGTGCAAGCGTAACGCTTGCACCTAAAAAGATTCAAGGCTGAGCCTTGAACCAGTAAAATACTCCATTAAGAATATATACGAAATTAGCATACAAGGGAATATTATAATTTTTACCTACTTAATTTAGCTTTTCCCATATCTTTTGATGCTCCACCAAATCTTTTTGCCATACAGCCTCTCCACCTCCACTAAAAGAAGGAGAAATTAATAGGCTTTGTTTTTCATATAATTTTGCCAATACTTTTTCACCTAAAAAATAATAGACTTCACCTAAAGAATCCCATGCATTAGGGTCTGAAGGACGCAACATCACTTGAATCTGGGCAAAAGATAGAGCTTTCTTTAGCTTTTTCTTTCCTAAGCATTGATAAACGGCAGTATTAAATACAGAGGTAGGAATATTTTTGCTTGTAATTTCTTTCAACAAACTATCTCTCTTCTCAAATAATATCTGCTCGTCTATGGTAAGATATGTCTGAACAATATCACTAACTCTGATTCCATTTTTTACTACATTTTCTAAACTAAAGTAAGGTTGCATATTGTTTATTTCTATTTTCTCATTTGTCAAACGTATTAGATATGAAGGTTTTATCTTCTTATATGCTAAAAAACGATTCAGGTCTTCCTCTCGTCCTGTAAGCAATTCTTTGCCATCTATAGGTTCTCCGTCCCACTTATTATACATACAACCGCAATGTAAAAAGTTGTACTTAGGCAAATAGAAATACAAGTAATCAGATGTGGGGGTATTCGGAAAGTCTTTTTGCTGAAAACGATAGGCAACAATTTTATTTTTTTGGTCGTCAATGATTAGAGAATCGCCTTCTACAAACTGGATATAGCGTCCATAGTTGGTAATGGAAACAGAATCAACAAATTCTTTCATTTTCTCAAAATTGCTTTTAGTAGAAATAAGCGTAATACCCTTGGAAATAAAAGGTTTAACTGAAGAGATACTATGTGGATGCCAGTGGCTGTGTATCAAATATTTGAGTGGCTTTTCAGGAAAGTAGTATTTCAAAGAAACTATTACTTGCTCTGCGGCTTGGCTGTGGTCTTTAAGATTTCTGGCACTTCCACCCTCGTCTTTGATAGGAAGCTCTATAAGGGCTATAAAATCCTCAAACTCGACTATGGTACTTTTTGCCTGTGAAGAATCATAGCGCATGAAATATAAGTCATCGCTTACTTTGTTGATAGCATGATACTTAGACTGAGCCATCGTATTCAAAGGAATCAGAAATAATAATAATAAAAAGAGCTTTTGCATGGGATTTTTAATTGGTTTAGTGAAAAGATTCATTTTAAAAATTTTAGCAAAATTCTTAATTATTTGATTAAGTACCTGTTAATGAGATGTCAAGGTTCTTGAATAGAATGTTAAAGTATATATTGTTGATAATAAATTCATTATGTTTTAAATCGTTTGATTAAACAATCAAAAACTTAATAACTTGTTAAAATATGATAATGAGGTGTTAAAACAAAGAGCTAAATAATTTTCCAGTGTTATCAGAGGGATTTACTTATAAAAATACCTTAACTTGAGAGATTTTTCATAAAAATAGACTTTAGATATACTCAAATAAAATCCTTTGATAACAACAGACATTGATGATAACTATTTTATGCAAGAAGCCTTGCGTTTAGCTAAACTTGCAGAAGCTCAAGGAGAAATTCCTGTGGGAGCTTTGGTGGTATGGGAGGGTAAAATCATAGGAAAAGGATATAACCAAACTGTTGTGCTTAATGACCCTACTGCACATGCTGAAATGATAGCTATTACTGCGGCATGCAATCATATTGGGTCTCGCTACCTACACGAATGTACCTTATATACAACCTTAGAACCCTGTGTAATGTGTGCTGGAGCATGCTACTGGGCTATGCTCAAAAAAATAGTTTATGCCGCAAGCGATGAGAAGCATGGATGCGAAAAGGTGGGGAAACTGTTATTTCACCCTAAAACAGAGGTATTGAAAGGAGTATTGATGGAAGAATCCAGCCTTTTATTGAAATCATTTTTTAAAAAACTAAGGATATAGCCATCTGACTAAAATACAAGTCTAATTCTTTAAAGCATTTAGCTTCATAATAATCACAATAGCCAATGAAGTCATAAATTAAAAAAGAAAAACTCTTAATATATTTATGCACAAAGTTTGTAATTTTGAAAAGGGGTATTCAAAAAAAGGAGAATACAACAAGCAAGAAGAAACCAAACAATGAAGAACCAACTTTTTTACGGGGATAACTTAGAGATTTTACAAAAATATATAGAAGATGAAAGTGTAGATTTATGCTACATAGACCCGCCTTTTAATTCTGATGAGGTGTATAACCAAACGTACAGCACCAAACACCAAAAGGACAAGGCGCAGTCGCAAGCCTTCATAGATACATGGACGTGGGGGAGTGTTGCAGAAGAAACTTATTTGCAG
>JALOMS010000102.1 GCA_025455345.1 Thermoflexibacter sp.
AGCCAGCCTTCCATTTCTCTGTCCCAAGTTTCTACGTGTCCTCTTCCTTTTTTAGTCAAAGAAAATCCATGTCCACCTTTTTCGTAAATATGAAATTCTGCGGGAACTTTGTTTTTTTGCAATTCTCTATAAAAACTAATGCCTTGTTCGGGGTTTAGAAAATCATCACTTGCAAAGAGTATAAAAGTAGGAGGAGTCTGGCTTGTAACCTGTTTATCAAGGCAATACTCATCTATGAGTTCGTCTTTGGCATTTGCTCCTAATAGCTTATCTTGTATGCCTTTCATTCTTTCTGCCTCTATGCGAAAGGAAATCAAAGGATAAATAAGTATCATAAAATCAGGACGCACACTGACCGAATTATCTGTAATTTCTCCTACTTGTTTTTGAAAACGCGTACCTACCGTAGCCGCCAGATGTCCTCCTGCAGAAAACCCCATCACACCTATTTTATTTGTATCTATATTCCATTTTTTTGTATTTTTCCTAATAATACGCATGGCTTGTTGGGCATCTTGAAGTGGTCTGAAATGTTTTTCTGTCATGAGTTTCTCGTCAGGTAATCTACTTTTTAATACAAATGCCGTAACCCCTCTTTCTGCAAACCACTTCGCAAGCTGATGACCTTCATGGTCTATGGCAAGTACATAGTAGCCTCCGCCTGGGCAAATCAAAACCGCACTTCCGTTTGGTTTTTGGGGTAGATGTACATAAATTTTAGGCGTTTGTATATCAGTAGTTACTGTAACGCCATCATTGGGATTGACGGTTACTTTTTCAGGAATATTTTTAGGAATAGCCCCAGGTACACCTTCTGGATATAACAACAAAGAGTCTTGTTGGGCAAAGGCAATCGCATAAGAGCAAATAAAAAAGGCAAGCAATGAGAATGTTTTCATATTTATATGGTGTTTTATACTTAAACCTTGTATAGTTAAAGTATTGATTAATAATTACTTTATAATACTATTACCTATTTCTTGCTTTTCCTAATCGTATCTCATTGATTTTGAATCTTAGGAATCCAGAAGCAAAGGAAATCGTAGTACCACCCGCAAAGTTACTTGCCAAATAAGAAGAAATATCACGTGTAGCAAAACCTATTTCGTACCACCGACGACTACTGTTATAAGTAATGCCCATAGGAATATTGACTTTCCCACCTTGATTTCCTCCTGTATTAAAGCCCATAGAAAACTTGAACCATCGGTTGATTCGCCAATCACCGCCTATGCCATACCATGCCTCATTAAAGTTTCCTGATACATCATTCAACGGCACGATTACGTCAAATCCTATATGGAAAGTTCGGAAATATTCATAGCTACCCCCTATGCGGAGCGTGCTTGGGAGCTGAGTCCTTATTTCATTGACCCCATTGAGTTGGAAGAGAGATTTGTCCCCACCAAAACGGATATTTTCCTCCGAAGCCGCAAAAATATTATAGGTGTTCAGACCCGTACCTTCTATCTGCTCCAAGCGACCATTGCTCAGGTTATACGCATTACCTGTCCAATTGATAGAACCAATATTGGTCAGTGCCGCTCCCAAATAAAAATTTTTCTTAATGACTATATTGACCCCCATGTCAAATCCAAAACCTGTACCTACTGGTTTTGCTCCAAGGTATTTTTTGAAACGAGAAGCGTTCTGCTCTGGGCTAATAAATCCCGGGGCGGTCGGGTTGCTTGGGTCTTCTCCAAAGGTTAGTCCAAAGGTCGGGGAAAGAGAAATATTGTCTTGTATCAACTGATTATTTTCTGCTAAAAGGTCTATCAATGCAATCCCTCTCAATAACTTTGCGCCAGCACCAATATGCACTGCCAGATTGTATTGGTCAATGATTTTGACCCCATAGCTAAAATTGTATTCGCGATACCATGCGGCTGACAGGCGCGACCCGTCCAATATTTCTCCATAATTTCTCGCCAATTGAGGATTGTTGTAATACCCACCTCCTATGACTTGTTCTCTAACATTTTCTGGTAGATTTGTGCTATTTCTAATAATTCTGCCATTCGAAAGAAGAACTTCTGGAAAATAACTTGCATTATTTCCCAAAAAAGCTATTTCTGTAACCGTAGGATTTAAGCGAGTAAACAATTGAATCTTATCACGCATACTGAAAGCAAAACCGCCAGCTTTGGGCAAACTCAATCCTATTCCTACTATCATAAAATCTATACTCGCTGACAAGGCTCTATTTTGCAATCTTGGAACGGCTCTTGCTTTCTCTTCTAAAGAGAGATTGATGTCAGAAGGACTTAAAACTGTTTGAATCAGTTCTCCGCGATTCAATGCCCCTGAAAAAAATGAACTACTTTGCTCAAAAAACCCAATAGTCAATAACGGGTCGCGAAAACTACGACGAAACCCCAAATTGGCAGGATTAATGCCAATGGTTTGGTAATCAGTGGTAAACGTAGTTGCTACGCCTCGACCAGTAGCAGTAAAAGCACTTAAATCCCCTTGTGCAAATCCTTGTAAATGAGGAATTAAAAGCAGTAGGAAGGCAAAAAATATTGTGAACTTTGAGTACAGCAATGGTAGCGTTTTCATGTTAGTTTTGCTTTATTTTACTTTAAATTTATATAAAATTGCATATAATCAAAAACATAATTGAAAAACATGGTAAAAATAATTTATTTGTCAATATACATACTAATCTTTAGCTATTTTTTCCCGTTTTTGGCTATGGCACAGAAAAATGTAAAAAGCGCGGAACTCTATCCTGCTCGCAAAGGTAAAGAATGGGGGTACATGAACAAACAAAGAGAATGGATAGTCCATTGGGGGTATGATGAAGTCCTCCCCTTTGCAGAGGAACGTGGTGCTGTAAAATTAGATAATAAATGGGGATTTGTCAATATGCAAGGACTCGCCCAAATCTCTCTGCGTTATGATTCTGTAAGTTCTTTTAGCAATGGTCTTGCCAAAGTCAAACAAAATAAGAAAGAAGGATTTATTAATAAAGAAGCAAAAGTAATTGTACCCATAAAATATGACAAAGTCAAAGATTTCAAAGAAGGACTTGCCGCCTTCCAACTCCAAGGTAAGTGGGGCATTCTCAATACCCAAGGCGCAGAAATTACAGGAAATCAGTATGACTATGTAGGGGACTGTAACGAAGGTCTTGTATTAGTGAATTTCAGTGGGAAAATGGGTTATCTAAACAAACAAGGCAGGGAAATCGGCAGTGGATATTTTTACAAATCCGCCTTGGATTTCAAAGATGGTTTTGCTGGGGTCATGATAAATGACAAATGGGGCTTTATCGACAAATTGGGCAATGAAGTAGTAGAACCCAAATATGAGCAAGTGCGAAATTTTTGTGAAGGATTAGCCGCCGTTAAGACTGGTG
Organism: Thermoflexibacter sp.; assembly: GCA_025455345.1. Taxonomy (GTDB): domain Bacteria; phylum Bacteroidota; class Bacteroidia; order Cytophagales; family Thermoflexibacteraceae; genus Thermoflexibacter. The sequence continues at coordinate 3,362 of JALOMS010000102.1, forward strand.
GTATGTGGGGATTTATAGACAAAACAGGCAAGGAAATCATTCCCTGTGCCTACAATGATGTATTAGATTTTAGTGAGGGGCTTGCCGCCGTCATCAGTAATGATAAGTGGGGCTACATAGACAAAACAGGCAGACTGATTATCCCATTTAGATTCACAGTGGCTACCTCCTTCAAAAGCGGGTTTGCTGGCGTAATGAGCAAGAAATGGGGAATTATTAACAGCAGTGCCAAAGAAATTACCGAATACCGCTACGATGACCTTAAATTTGTGGGTGAAAACCTATTTGCCGTAAAATTGAACAACAAATGGGGGTGTATAGATGCCAACGGTATAGAAGTAATACCTATTAAATACACACAAATCTTCGAATTTCAAAAAGGGTTAGCAAAAGTCCTATCAGGCAAATTATATGGCTATATTACCAAAGACGGCAGTGAATATTTTGATTAGATAGAAAAAAAAATCTTACAAAAAAAGGAATACTTTAATTAATTGGCATAACTTTGGACTTTGGGACTACGTTGTCCAATTCTGTTTTACTTTCCCCCTTTTTTTATTTCTTTTGATATAGTTTTCATATCAGAACTATGAGTAAAGTTACATTAAAATTTTTATACATAATATTTGCTTTACTATTTTTTAAACAAATAGCTTTTTGCCAAAATTTTATCAAGGGTATCGTTTTTGATGAGAAAAACACACCCATCAAAGGTGTGCAAGTTACCTTAGATAATAATAAATTTCCAAGAACTACAGATGGAGCAGGTAGCTTTGGTTACGAAATCAAAGGAAATGCCCCCGTATCTGTGCGTATTACCAAAAAAGGTTATACGCTTATGAAATGGAATTTCGAGGAAAAAGAAAAAAGAATAAAGATAATACTCCAAGAAGGAGATGAGTGGACAGGTACGGTCATAGATGCCAACAAAATAGCAATTGCTAATGCCAGAATCATTCTTTCTAAAATCAATCCTGAAAGCCCGCGCTTTACCAACAAAAACGGCAACTTTAATCTGACCATTCCCAAAGGAACAAATTCTGCTGACTTTGGTACTATCTTGCTCAATGACAAGGAAATAGAAAGCAAGTTTGTAAACTATGACAATCTGACAAAGAAAATCAATATTAGTTTTGAATATGAAATAATAGAAAATATAAATACTAAAAATAATACCCAAACAAATAATAAAACTAACAAAACAACTATTGCCAATAATCAAAACTCCAATACACTCAATCCTATCGATACAAAGGAAAATCAAGATTCTGCCAAACAAGCCGCAAGTGCCACAGACCAGAATATACAGCTACTTTCCTCCTACAAAAAAGAACTGACTATGATGGTAGATGAGCTGAATGCTGAAAGTAAAGTATTGAACGAGAAAAATTTAGTAACCAGACAAAAAATCCAAGGCATTCTCAATAACCTCGTTGCCCAAGGCAACCAAATCAGTGAAGAAGACAAAGACAAAATCAAGCAAGAACTTGGATTATTAAGGCAAACACTTACAGAAAACTCTAAAAGTTATGATGATATACAAGCCAGAAGTAAGGTATTGATAGACTTACTTACCAAGCTATTAGCGGAGAAAGATTCTCTGAAAAACTTGCATGATATTGCCAATCAGCGATTTGATTCATTAAAAGTAGTCAAAGAGCAATCAGATGTAGCCTATACTCGTAAACTTAGCCTCCTTTCCTTATTTGCTTTATTTGCTACAATTACTACGATTATGGCTTACTTTTTCATTAAGAGAGAACAAAAACGCAAAAAAGAATTAGCCGATAAAAACGGGAAAATCAATCAGATAAACCAAGAACTCAACAAAACTTTAGATACCGTCAAATTACAAAAGGACGAAATAGCCTCTAAAAATACCAAAATTACAGATAGTCTTCTATATGCCCAAAGAATCCAACAGGCGATTTTGCCTACTCATGACGAGATTATAGCGCATATCCCAGATTATTTTACCATGCTCTTGCCCAAAGACATTGTTAGTGGAGATTTTTACTTTTTTGCCCATCAAGGCGATAAGTCTTTCTTTGCGGTGGTAGATTGTACGGGGCATGGCGTTCCTGGGGCATTTATGAGCATCATAGGGAATGAATTATTGAATGAGATTATCAATGAAAAACGCATTACCAGCCCAGAACTTGTCTTAGAAGAACTGCATAAAGGTATATTTAAAGTATTACACCAAAAAGAAACTAACAATAGAGACGGCATGGACATTGGTCTGTTGGTCATAGACAAGAAAGCACAAAAAGCAGAGTTTGCGGGTGCGAAAAACGCCTTAGTTTATATCCAAGAAGGTCAATTATCAGAAGTAAAAGGAGATAGGATTTCTATTGGAGGCAACCAAAGCTCCAGACAAAGAATATTTACAAAACATGAAATCCCTTTAGCAGTAGGAACTAATTTCTATCTTTTCTCTGATGGATACCAAGACCAGTTTGGTGGGAAAGAAAACAAAAAATACATGATACATCAATTTAGAAGATTGTTATTGGACATATACCAAGAACCTTTGACAGCGCAAAAAGAAAAATTAGAGAAAAATATTAAAAATTGGATGACAGCAGGAAATCGCAATCAGATAGACGATATACTGGTCGTAGGCATCAAGGTCTAAGCCTTTCGCAATTTTTTCTTTATAAAATAAATCATTCTTTTGTTTATTCCTTAACTTTACTCGCAAAGTATTATTTTCTTGACCGTACTTAATGATTTATACGCTATAAAAATATGCACACACAATCCTTACTGCACCAAGTCTTGCAGATGCCCCAAGTTTACCTCTTTATGAGAGAGTTAGAAGAAGCCTTAGCCAAAGAACAAGAGGCAAGAGCCAAATATTATGAATTGATGGACGCTCACAAAAGAGTAGAGTTCATCAATGGGGAAATCACTACAACAATCTTAGACTCTGATAAACATAATATGATTAGTCAGAGAATTGCCAAAGTATTACAAAAATACATAGAAACAAACCAACTCGGTACGTTATTTGTCGCAGATGCCCATGTATTCCTTACGCGCAATACGTATATTCCTGATATTTGTTTTTTTAGCAAAGAAAAAACAAAATATTTTACCCCCAAGCAAACTAAATATCCTGCACCAGATTTGGTGATAGAAATCATTTCTCGTTTTTCAGAACGCATAGATAAGATGATTAAATTTGTTGATTACGAAGCCCATCAAATACCCGAATATTGGATAGTCGACCCAGAAAGAGGCTTTGTAGAACAGTATCATTACGACAAAACTGAATATGAAATGATACTCAAAACCAACCATGGTACCTTGAGAAGTTTTGCCATCAAGGGCTTCGAAGTGTCTATTGAAGCTATTTTTGATAGTGAATTGACTAAGAAGACTTTGTAAAAAATATAAAAATTAATTAATAAAATTGTAAACAAACATACTCAACAGTCTGTCTATTTTTCATAGATTTGTAAAATTAATTTCTTAGAAGTGCTTACAATTTATGAAATAAAAATTACTAATTAGCCCTATTTTAAATATTGATTATGAGTGCAATAGCAGAAGTTTCAGCAATGCTCGAAGAGCCACTATTAAAAGAAAATAAGAACCGCTTTGTATTGTTGCCTATTCATTACCCTGATATTTGGCAGATGTACAAAAAAGCAGAAGCAAGTTTTTGGACTGCCGAGGAGATAGACCTTTCCCAAGACCTCAAAGACTGGGAAAATATGAATAAAGACGAGCAACACTTTATCAAACACGTTTTGGCATTCTTTGCGGCAAGCGATGGTATAGTGAATGAAAACTTAGCAATCAATTTTACTAACGAAGTACAATATCCAGAAGCAAGATGTTTTTATGGATTCCAAATTATGATGGAAAATATCCACTCGGAAACCTATTCTCTACTCATTGATGCTTATATCAAAGATGGTGCAGAAAAGAACTACTTATTCAATGCCATAGAAACCGTACCTTGCGTAACTAAGAAAGCAGATTGGGCGTTGCGTTGGATTGGTAAGGGTAATTTTGCGGAGCGTTTAATCGCTTTTGCCGCAGTAGAGGGAATATTTTTTTCTGGAAGCTTTTGTTCTATTTTTTGGCTTAAAAAGCGTGGCTTAATGCCCGGTTTAAGTTTTTCTAATGAGTTGATTTCCAGAGATGAAGGCTTGCACTGTGATTTTGCTTGCTTGCTTTATACCAGACATTTGGTCAATAAACTTCCTCAAGAGCAAGTGCTGGCGATTATCTTAGACGCGGTAAGGATAGAACAAGAGTTTATTTCAGATGCGCTACCTGTGAGTTTGATAGGCATGAATGCAGATTTGATGAAGCAATACATTGAGTTTGTAGCAGATAGGTTGTTGGTAGAACTTGGTTGCGAAAAACACTATCATTCTGCTAATCCTTTTGATTTCATGGAAATGATTTCTTTACAAGGCAAGACCAACTTTTTTGAGAAGCGTGTAGCCGAATACCAAAAAGCTGGTGTAATGAGTGATAAATCTGAGCATAGGTTTAGCCTAAATGAAGACTTTTAACGGATAAATCATCAAGATAAAAATCAAAAAGGGAGTCTGTTGTACAGATTCCCTTTTTAATTTTGTTTTTAAAAAAGTCGTATAAGGGCTTTTTCTGCTAATTCTTTCAGGGTATTGACTTGTTCTATTTGATAACGATGACAAACTACATCAATATTACCCTTTCGCCAAAAGCTATTTGGACAACAAACAATTAGCTTTCCTGAACGAGCGTATAGACCAAATTCTAATAAACTAATCGGAGATAGGGTATTAGGAACAAAATTCATGACTATCAAGTCTGATTTTTCTAAGCCTTCTAATTCCCACTGAACCTGCTGAACAAACAGGGGGTTGTGTATGCTCTGCTCCCAAGTCGCATCCCAAGCCTTCCTTCGTGGATTAAGTAAAGCCAAATCTGCTCCCTCTACTTCTTGGGCAAAAACTGATTGCCAATCTTCGGCAGTTCCATTTTCTATGCTACCCGCTAAGAAAATCGTCTTTTCTTTGAGGTTGATTTCTATCAAATCAGGTGGATAAATTATTCGCATAAATGTATTTAAAAATAGCTTTTTCTTGTTCGGTAAGTATCTGATTTTTACGAGATTTAATAATTTCTGCGGTTTCAAAAAATTTTTCCAAGTTAGTTTTAGTAAAACTCTCACCCCCACCCCACGCAAAATCAGGAACAAATTTGGGTGGGAAATCTGCTCCAAAAATATTAGCACCTACGCCTATCACAGTTCCTGTGTTGAGCATAGTATTGATGCCACAGCGTACAAAATCACCCATAAAAGTCCCACAGAATAATTTATTGGTCTGTACATAGTCTTTGCACCTATAATTCCAAAGACTTACGGTCTTAAAGTTATTTTTAAGATTTGAACAGTTGGTATCAGCACCCATATTGCACCATTCTCCAATAACAGAATTCCCCAAATAACCATCATGCGCTTTGTTACTATACCCCTGCACTACCACATTACTGACTTCGCCTCCAAATTTGGAGTAAACCCCTATGGTAGTATCTCCACGTATTTTAGCTCCTATGTTTAGTACCGCTCCTTCGCAAAGTGCAAAAGCACCACGTACCATACAGCCTATATCTACCAAAGAGTTTTTTCCCAAATAGATAGGTGCGTTCTCTGCGTCTAAAATTGCAGATTTTACGCTTGCGCCCTCTTCTAAAAAAATATTGTCTTTTCCGTAAACTACGGTATTGGGGTCAGTAATCGGTTGAGTCTTCCTACCTTTGGTAACTAACTCAAAATCTTCAGTAATTTGACTCCTATTTTGCTCAAAAATGTGCCAAAGCTGGCTGATAAGCGTAATGTCTTCGTTCATCTGTTGGAGAACGGGTATGCCATCTACTAAGTGTTCGTAACTCTCAAATATCTTGTCTGTTCTAACAGCAAGCAAATGATTTTCATTACTAATTACTTCATTATGAAAAAGTTGAAAAATCTGCCGCGTAATTTCCTTATTGGGGAGTAAGCCCCCATTGATATAAAAGTTGTCAGAGTCTTGCTGAAGTGGAAATTTGTGGCTGAGATACGAGGGTGTCAGGAAGGAAATCTTAATTTCAACATCGTCAAAATATTCGCTAAACCAATATTTCCATTTTTCTGCGATTTTCAAAATGCCAATACGTAAGTCTGCAATAGGGCGAGTGAGGGTCAATGGCATCAAATCGAGATGTTGGACGGGTGTATCGAAAAAAATTAAATTCATTTTACGCCAAAAGAAATGAAGAAATTACAAAGTATTACCTTACTTACAAACGATAAGTGTATCATTTTGTACAAAGGTAGAATTTTATTTTACTTTTTAAAATTTATGCTTTTATTTTTGTCTTAGCTCTTGTATTGAGATTTTATAGGCATAAGTATATAAAATCTTTGCTTTTGTCAAATAAAATACAAAACTTAGCCTTAGTAGAGAAAATATCATTCGCTATTTTGGGAAAAATATATGCAAAGAGAACCTCAATTATATGACTTTTGGGCATACCAAGACCGTCCAAAAATTCGCTGGAAAAATGGCGCAAAATTAGCCTTTTGGGTAGCTCCCAATATAGAGTTTTACGAACTCTATCCACCCACTAATCCCCAACGTGCGGCATGGTCGCGCCCTTTGCCTGATGTAAAAGGTTATTCTATGCGAGATTATGGAAATCGCGTAGGGCATTATCGCATGATGGAGGCAATGGACAAGCATGGAGTACGTGGGAGTATTTCTTTGAGTGTGGCTATGTGCCAGCATCACCCTGAAATTATAGAGGAATGTGTCAAACGCAATTGGGAGTTTTTTTCTCATGGCATTTATAACACTCGCTACTGTTATGGCATGGACGAGATACAAGAAAGAGCTATTATCGAGGACTCTTTACAAACAGTCAAAGCGGCTACGGGGCAAACGATTCGCGGTTGGTTGGCTCCTGCCTTGACCCACACAGAAAGGACTTTTGACCTCTTAGCCGAGTATGGGATATGGTACACTTGTGATTTGTTCCAAGATGACCAACCCCAACCTATCAAAGTCAAAAGTGGAAAACTAATCAGTATGCCATACTCTCTGGAAGTGAATGATGTGATTTGCTATAATTCGTATTTGCACACGCCCAGACATTATGGGGAAGTATTAAAACGTCAATTTGACCAACTCTACAAGGAAGGCGAGCAGTCAGGTACGGTCATGTGTATTCCTTTACACGCTTATTTGGTAGGGCATCCGCATAGAATCCAAGCTTTTGAGGAAGCATTGGCATATATTACCTCTCACAAAGACGTTTGGGTAACTACTGCTGCCGAGATTGCCACATATTTTTATGAAAACTATTATGAATTAGTATCCAATGACATTGTTGCAAAAAATACGTTTTAGAGATTTACTTGAGCAATGCTTTTAATCGTACTTTTTTAGTAGAATCCCTCTCTACTAAAGATGTTTTTAATACAATGCGCTCTGCTTTGGCATTTTTGTTTTCTATTTGATGAATCAGTTGTCGAGTT
>JALOMS010000690.1 GCA_025455345.1 Thermoflexibacter sp.
CCAAAGTTGATGAGTTCGTAGATTTCATAACTTTCTTTGGAGTATTCCATCTCACAAAAAGAAGGTAGCCAATTATAAAAAGCACCTTTTTGCGTAGCCAATTCTGCTTCGCTTGTATTTTCTAAAGACAACCAATAGTCAGAAAGCCCGTCGTAAGCTGGAGAGTAAGTATTGTTTAGTTTGAGTGCATGATTAAAACTTGCCAAAGCCTTGTCATAGTTTTTCAAGTAAAGGGCTGTATTTCCTACTTTTACCCAATATTCTTCGTGAGAAGGAAACATATCTGCCAATTTTTCCCAATATAGAAGAGATTGTTTAAAATTTTTGTTGTGGTCGTATAATTTGCCCAAATTAATCAAGGGTTCGTCCTCATAAGGGTGCAAAATATGCGCCTTTTCAAAAGCATCGGACGCTAATTTGAGCATAGAAAACTTATAGTCTGAATCTTTGGCGGAGTCTGCTTGTTCTAATAGTTCTATTTTACCTCTGCGATATTTCACATTCATGCCCTTCAAACCCTGTCTAAATCTAATTTCTCCAATATTTAGATAAAGAGGATAGTCGTCCTCGTTGTTGCGTAAGCCTTCAGACCAAATTTTTATAGCATCTTCCGACTCTCCAAAATAATCTGTCAAGCTACCCAATAAAAGGCGCGAATCCATATCCTCTGCATTATTTTGCAGATTTTCGCTTAGTAGTTTCTTTGCTGAGATTAATTCCCTATTGTTCAACAGTTCTACGATATTATCAATAGAATGTTGGGCTGATGCATTGGTGAATAAGCACGACAACAATACAACTTGAAAAAATAATTTCCTCATAATCAATTATTTAATTTAAAAAACAATAATAGATAGGGTAACAACTATAAAGACAACAAAGAAAGAGAGGTACATTCAATTCCATTTTGCAAAGATAGTAAAAAATAAAATCAAATTTTATGATGATTTAGGGCAAAAATTGTCGTTTGTAAGGAGGAATTGCATATAGTCTTTCGGTGATACCAAATTATAAAGTAAATATTTGAAAGACAAGCACATTGTATAATTTTTTTTAGATAAAATATTACACTATTGTATGTAAGTATTTTTTTGTTACAAGAAAATTATATAAAAATGATTGGCTTATCAAACTACTTAATAATTAGCTTAATACCTATTTGGATTTGATAGGACAATAACGCAAGGCAGGATAAGTTTAGTATGCGTTTGTTATTACAAATTTTATTTCTTATTTGGAAGTTGTCATTTAGCATAATTACTGCCGCTTCCTATTTTCAGGAGGTCAATATCAATACCTCCTACAATAGTTTCTACATTTTCTACTCTTGACTGGAGTTCCTTATTTTCTGTTTCTAACTGATTAATTTTATCCAACAGGACTTGTTTTTCTTGAGAACTCAAGCTCTCCATTTTCATTTTCTGTACTTTGAGGTATGTATTACAGATTATCGCAACCATACCCGTTAATATGGCAAATATTGGAATAAGGATACCCATAATTTTTTTATTTTGAAAGGTAAATATACCTAAAATTATTGATAATTATACTGTTATATTTATTTTTTCTTCTTTTTCCAAGCAAATATTTTTTTCCAAAAGCTATTTGGGTTGCTTTTCTTAGGTTTTGTTTCTCCTTCACTTAACAAAAAGCCATAAGGAGTAAGAGAAGGAACATTGTCCAAAATAACCTTAATCATAGCAGTCAAAGGAACAAACAGTATCATGCCTGCGATTCCCCACAAACTCCCCCCTATCAGCAAGGCAAGCATAGCCACTAAAGGGTTGATACTTACCTGTGAACCGACGATATTGGGCGTAATGACATTTCCTTCTAAAACCTGAACGACTTGAAACCAAATCAATACTGCTAAAGGGTAGAAAAAGCTGTCAGTCATCGCCAAGGCATATACAATAGGTAAGAGAGAGCCTATAAAAATACCTATATAAGGCACAATCGTCAAAAAAGCCGCTAATATGCCAAAAAATACAGCGTGTTTGATACCTATCATTGTCAAACCAATGATATTTAATACTGCAATAATAGAAACTACTGTTATCAAACCCACGATATACTTTTGAATAACAGACTCTATCTGAACCAAAATCTGTCCTACTTTTTCATGGTGTGCCACATCAAAAGCTCTGTCTAAGAAACCTCTAAAGACATGGCGATATAGTAATATAAAAAAGGTATAAACAGGAATGAGGAAGAGCTGTGCAAGAAAGGTAGTAGTTGTATTAATCAGTCCATTCAGCATTTGTCCGCCAGCATTTGCAAAACTTTTTAGGTTTTGGCGCAACCATGAGATTTGGTTTTCAGAACTTAGCTTAAAAGTATCTTCTATCAATTGTTGTAAGGACGATACCAACTCTTGCCCTCTGTCTTGCATCTGGGGCAAATCTGCTGAAAAAGAAAGTATATTCTCATAAATCATCCAAAAAACTAAGGATAATATACCCATGACTATCAACAGACATATCAGTATAGCTAATGGTCTTGGGATTTTGTAGCTTTCTAATTTCCTACATAAAGGATAGAGAAATAAAGAAAATACAAAGGAGAATACTAAGGGAATCAGGATATTAGCTCCAATGTCCAAGACATAAAAAAATAAAATTAGCCCTAACAAGACTATGACTATGTTGGCTTGTACAGGCAAAATAATGTGTGTTTGTTTATTCTCCATATTACTGAAAATTAGAGAGTTCTGAAAACTTCTTTTTCTTTTTGACAAAATATTCCCAAACAATACTGCCCTTCAATAGCTGAGGGTGTGAGTCTATTTTTGCCAAACTCCGTGCTACCTTTCTTTTTGCCAAGATGTTGAAAAAATGCTTATAAAGATAAAAATGCGACTGCAATACTACATAAAATCCTCTAAAGTTTCCTTGTAATAA
>JALOMS010000691.1 GCA_025455345.1 Thermoflexibacter sp.
AGTTTTGTACCGTATTCGTACAAGGTTTCTGGAACTTTGTAAATAATACTTGCCCTAAAACTTCTCAAATTGGCTTCAAAATCTTGATTTTTAGGCATTTTATGAATTTTATATGCTTGCTCCGAAGCCGTAAAAACATAAATATTGTCATTCCCTACAAAGTACTCCACTAAAGTAAACTTGTCTTTTTTATTTTTTAAGAGTTTGTCTATTACTTGTTGGATATCTACTTTATATGTTTCATATTTGAGCATATAATATTCAGGATAAGCATTTTCCAGAAAATCTACGAGCTTATCATATTTCACTTTTTGTTCGAAAATTTGGTTTCTCAATTTCACCACTTTATCGTGGTCAGCAAGCTCTTTGCGGGCTTGCTCTTTGAAAAATGCTTCATCTAATAAGTTCAATTCCGAACGCAACTTGGACTCATAAGTAATCAAACTATCAGGAATCCCTGCTACTCTTTTTGCCTTCGTATCTGCAATCGCCGAGCGCAAAACTCCTGCCTTACTTTTTTCAGAAAAAGCAAATGCTTCTGCATAATACTTAGTATCTTTAGTCAGCTCGTAAAGATTCAAAGAAAGTTCTATGCCTGTTTCATACAAAGGAATACTGTATTGGGAAAGAAAAAGTTTCGAGCCTTCTGCTTTGTATCCATTTCTCATCTTGTCCAAAAGTTCCGAACATAAGCTATACGTCTGTAAAGACTTGGATAGTAAGCTAATATCTTCCCCTGCCTGCTTTCGCATCAAAGAAGCGCGATTAGACAAAATCCCTAAAAGGAGATTGTCTGCCAGTACATTCTTGATAGGTGGCAAGCTATAAATATCTTTACTGTCAAAGTCAGGAACAATGGCATTCACTGCTTTTTGGTAATAAGTAAAAGCCAGCTCGGTTTTTTGTAACTGTTCGCTGATGATACCTAAGTGATAATATCCCTCGCCCAAAGCGGGGTGCTTCAACCCCAAAACAGTTTCATAAATACCCAAAGATTTCAGAGAGTATTCCATCGCTTCTACGTATTTCTTCTCCTGCTCGAAAAGCAAACTAAGATTGTCATAAATCTTTGCAATAGCGGGGTGCTGGGGTTGGTGAAGTATTTTCTCATAAATATCCAATGCTTTTTTGAACTGGTGAGAGGCAAAATCTCCGCGTTTTTGGGCTTGAGCCAATACGCCTATGCTATTATAAATAGAAGCAAACAAAGGGTGAGAAGGCTTCAGTACATCTTCGCAGATATAAAGCGCGTCCATATAATATTTCTCAGACTTATCATACATCTTCCTCAGATAATAGGTATCCCCCAAATGTAAAGCCGTCCACGCCTTGTCGGGATGATTAGCGGGAAGGAAATCTTCTCTAATCTGAAGAGCTTTTTCCTGATAATAAATCGCTTGGTCAATATCTCCCATCAGTGCATAAACTACTCCCAAATGGTCAAATATTTCAGATTCTAAAAGTGGGAGGTCTTGCTTGGCTTCTGACAAGGTCTGCAACGCTTTTTGCTCATGCTCCAAAGCCCTATAATACAAGCCTTTCTTCTGATAAGCTATGCCCATATTGAGATAAACTAAGGCTATATTTCTTACATTTGTTTGAGAATTAGATAGGTAAATCTGAAGAGCTTGCCGATGAGCATTCAATGCAGAATCATAATTCCCTTGATAATCATGTATCTGTCCTGCCAAATACCTGCTCCATGCCGAAGGTAGATTTTCGTTGAATATTGTATCTTCTTTGTCAAAAACCTTGTCATAAAAGCTCAATGCTTGCTTTATTTGCTCTTTTGCTTTCTCATTTTCAGCGACTTTGATATAGTTTTCAGCCGATAATTGAGAGATTTGATAAATTGTTTTTAGATTTTCTGATTGGTATTGGACGAGCAGGTTAAACGTAGTATCTAAGCTACCTATTGCTTTGTCATAATCTCCCAAAGCGATGTATATTTTTGACATATCTACATAGTAGCTACTTATTTTTTTCCAATCTTTATTTTTGAGTGCAAGAAGATTCGCAATAGAAGTTTGGGCAAGTGGTTTTGTATGAAGAAAATCTCGTTTTTGCAAATTGATTTTTGCTTTTAGCATAAGAACATCTGCAGTTTTTTCCAAAGCGATGTTTTTAAAGGAAGTCCTTTTTTTGATAAACTTTTTCCTCTCTACAAAGCTAAGTAAGCTATCCGCAAATAGGGTAGTGTTTTCGTATTGCTGTGCCACGAAATAATTTTCTGATAAAACTGCAAGACATTGAATCTGTTGATAATATCTTTTGTAAGAAGCAAAAACAGGTAAAGCTTTCTTGTAAAAAGAGTTGGCGGAATCTACAAAATTGACTTTTTGCAACTTTTGTGCTTTGTAGAATTGATTAAAAGCTCTTTGGAGTTTGGGAGGTAGTTTATCTTTTTCTTGAGCTACTACTATATTATCAATTCCCCCTATCCACATAAACAAAAAAATAAAAGGATACAGCGTTTTCATTTTGTTAGATTTAAAAAATTGTACTTATTTAAGTTCCTAACAGGTGTTATTATTTCACTTTTATCTAATTTTATAGTGCCATACATCAAGGAATGTTTAATAAAAACGAAACAAATCTAAACATAATCAATGCAAAAAGCAAATAAAATACACCTTATTTAACGACACTTACTTATATTTTATTATATAAAAGTAGTAAATGTTGTTAATTATATAAAAATAAAAATTGTATTTTTTTAATATTAAATTGCACTAAATTATTAACCTTCATTTGATAAAACTGTTGTATTTGAGGAAAAGCAACCCTTATGAGCAGTATGTCTATTGAGGTTCAAAATAAAATTTAGCAAATTATTAATGTATTTAGGAAAAATTTTTTAAGTTTGAAAATTGTTATGCAAGCATACTATTTAAAGCAAA
>JALOMS010000103.1 GCA_025455345.1 Thermoflexibacter sp.
CACTTATTGGCATTTCAAGGTCAGGTAAAGGCAAACAGTATATGGGTGAGGGAATAGCAGTATTAGGCTTACTTATTGGCTTAGTTGCCTCTGCGGGAGCCTTTATTGTTCTTCTCAATGCAGGTTTGATATGATAAAAATAGTCAATCTTGTTTTATAAGCAAGATTGACTATTCTTATGATTTAAAACCCTGTTATAGGAAGAGTTAAAACGTAGTTTCTCTAAGCAGTTCTATATGCAAATCTCTGATTTACGTATAAGTTGCGAAAGCAAAAAAGAGTTGTGTTATTTGCAGAAAACTATTTATCTTGCAAATAAAAAAACATAGAAAGGCTTATTGGCAGTGCTGTTTCTTTGAAAGTAATATATTAGCTTTCAGCCTCTTACGCAAGTCTAAGACTTGCTATAAAATGCAGTAGATACGCTATGCTTAAATCTACTGCAAACGGGGCAATTGTTTTATTCCTATCTTGAATTTTTATTCTTAATTTTCTAAATTGCTCCGTTATCTGTATAAAAACAGAAATAAAACTTATAATACTAATTACCAACACCTTTAATCATCATTTTTTATGATAAAACTACAACTCTCTATCTTTTCGGTATTACTTTCTTTGGTATTAAGTATGCCATTGATTTTTTCACCAAATGTACAAAATACACACAATCAAGAAATTACTGTTTGTCATTCTTTAGGAGGTGATAAACCTTCTGCAACAGAGGAATTTAACTTATTGGCAATGGACAAAAACTTTGTCAATGAGCATGACGAACCGCTTGCTTTTGCCTTTGCGGGCAGTGGACAAAAACTAACTTTTCAGACTCCTGATGGAAAAGAAGGCTCTGGTTGGGAGTTTAAGGCTAAGAAAAAATCCAATCGCTATATTTTTGTTATTCACGAATGGTGGGGACTGAATGATTATATCAAACAAGAAGCAGAAAATATCTTTAATGCGCTGGGAGCGGAGATGAATGTCATCGCCTTGGACTTGTATGATGGACAAGTCGCCAATACACGCGAAGATGCCATGAAGTATATGCAAAGCGTCAAAGCGGAAAGGGCGCAAGCCATCATCAAAGGAGCGGCAAACTATGTAGGCAAAAAAGCAAAAATCGGCACAGTAGGCTGGTGCTTTGGCGGCGGTTGGTCTTTACAAGCGTCTTTGTTATTAGGAAAACAAGCCAAAGCCTGCGTGATTTATTATGGTATGCCTGAAAAAGATGTGGAAAAACTAAAAACATTAAATCCTGAAGTTTTAGGTATTTTTGCTTCGCAGGAGCAATTCATTTCTCCCAAGATTGTAGCTGAATTTGAAGAAAATATGAAAAAAGCAGGGAAGAAAATTACCCTGAAAAATTATGAGGCAGACCATGGTTTTGCCAATCCAAGTAATCCTAAGCACAATAAGCAGTTTGCCGAAGAAGCGATGAAGCTAACCATTGATTTTTTCAAAGGAAAGATGTAAAAGCCATCAAGAAACTGTTTCATTGTTAGTCTGAATTTATAATTCGGACTTGCTTAGATGGGGATTTTAAATCCCTCCTCTAAACAAGTCAAGATTGCAAATCTTGACTAACACAGAATTCCAGTCTGGGACTTAGATGCTTATTTTTGTTGATATACTTATTTTTTTTTTGAGGGATTAAAGCAAATTTTTCTTCTATATGCAATCCAAATGACATCAAGTAAAAAAAGAAAACACTATTTTTACAAGTAAAAAACTCAAAATTAGCATTTGTTTTCATGTGTACAGTAACCTATTTACCTGCTGACAATCAAAGTTTTATTCTTACTTCTAATAGAGATGAGCAAGCAAGCCGTCCTCATGCTATTTTACCTAATATCTTAGAAATTAATGATAGGCAGATTGTTTGTCCGATAGATGCCAAAGCAAAAGGAACTTGGATAGCTACAAGCAATCATCGGACTATTTGCCTACTCAATGGAGCTTTTGTTCCTCACCAGCCCAAAGAAAAATACCGCATGAGTAGGGGACAGGTCGTGTTGGATAGTTTTCTGTATCAGTCTATTGAGCAATTCTTAGACGAATACGAATTGGCTGATATAGAGCCTTTTACCCTTATATTGATTAATCATTTGCCTTTGACGATGACAGAGTTGATTTGGGACGGGACTCAAAAAAATATTACTTCCAAAGACACTGCTACTCCTGCGATTTGGTCTTCTGTAACACTATATCCACCCGCAGTAGTAGCCGAACGCCAAAATTGGTTTGATGAATTTTTGAAAAATAATATAAATGGTGGTAAGCAACTCGAAGACTTAAGTAAAATAGTTGATTTTCATCGTTTTGGTGGCAATGGGGATAAGAGAAATGGTATTATGATGAACCGCAATAATTTCTTACTGACAGTCAGCATTACCTCTATCCAAGTAGATGACAAAATGCGAAAAATGACTTATTATGACCTTGTTAATGAACAAGAAAAGGAAATTATTTACTAAGTTGTTCGTAAAATTTTTCCAAGAATAAAGATACAAAAGCCTTGTCTTCTGAATAATACAAATTCAGATTACCCCTATCTGTATCTTCCCAAAAATTTGGTTCGGCAGTTTCTATGCGTTTGCATACAGCTTCTATGGAATTTTTCACTTGTTCTTTGGGCATAAACTCAGCATCCATGATTACATCATTGATAATCAGGCTAAAAAGGTCATGAGTTTCTTTTCGCAGATAATACAAAGCCAGCCCAATCTGCAAGATGCGTATATTAAAGCTAAATATTCTCCTTTTGCTATCACCTAAGTTATCTACTTTCAAGAAATTAGCTAAGATTTCTTTTTCCAAAGCATTCGAAACTTGATATTCGTGGAGGCGAATAAGTACACGCTTGAACTCCCAAGCAAAAACATCTACTAAGAAAATAAAAGCCTCATTGTTTTGGCTATGTCTGTGAATTTCATTGAGATAAATATTTAGATATTTTGCGCCCTCTTTGATAAACTCTACATTTTGATACCCAATGAGTGCCTCTACAAACTTGCCATAATAAAATACCGCATTGTAGATATTTCTTGGCTCGTTTTCTCTCAATCCATGCTTAATCCCAAATCTCAAGATGGTATTAAATCGAATAAGTGTAAGCCTAATTACTTCATCTTCTTGGTGTTCTATGGCTATCTTGCCACATTGGAATATCTCATACACACATAAAGATGCCAAATCAAATTCCCCCTTTTCTATCAAATGCCAGTAAGCATTGCTAAATTGGCGATAGGTCTTATGCTCATAAAAAATCTTTTTTTCTTCAATTTCATCAAACTGCTCGGTAATTGTTTTGAAAGAAATATCTCCTTTGATACGAGAGCTAATTTTAAAAAATCGGTCATTAATGGATTTCTTGATTTGTATGTATTCTTGCATTAACAAGCTGACTTTGTTGATAATATCTCCTTTAGGCTCTTTGAATTCTACGTATTTGAGCAGGTCATCTAATTGGTTTAGCCCCTCAAAAAGCCAAAATTGGTATTCCGAAA
The DNA here is from genome assembly GCA_025455345.1 of Thermoflexibacter sp. Classification (GTDB taxonomy): domain Bacteria; phylum Bacteroidota; class Bacteroidia; order Cytophagales; family Thermoflexibacteraceae; genus Thermoflexibacter. The sequence goes on from JALOMS010000103.1 coordinate 3,501, forward strand.
CGGTCTTGTTCTTGGACAACAGCCCAAAGCTCGTGCGGACTTTAAGCCTCTGTATCCTTCTGTGATTATCCTTATAAATTTTTTCAACCACATTTTTGGTCTGCGTGTATCTAAGAATGTACAAAATATAAGGAATTGCCAAGGTCAAGGCAACAGGAAGCATGACATACGAATTGAGCAAGGCACTAAATCGGAAGTTTGATGTATCAATAAAACTATTGTCCAAATCAAAAATAGTAATAAAAAAATCAGCAAAAAGATTGTGCAAGGCTCCCCCAGTGATAAACCAAACGTAAGAAAGACTGTAACTATCTTTGAGATAAATATCTATCAGTTTAGGGGTACTTTGGGAGGCAATAGAGATGACAATGATTAGCGTACCCAATACCAGAGCCAATAGACTTAGCCATATTTCAGGAAGGTCAATATTATGAGGGTCATTCCTATTCAAAAAAAGATTCAGTTCTTGGAACGGAGTAGTCGCATGCGTCGTATAGAGAATGAAATCAAAAGAAAAAACAACGATAATAATAAAAAGAAAAGTAATAGGAGATTGGTATTTGCGAAAAATGGAAGAAAGAATAAATAAAATATATGGTAATTTTTGTTTCATGACTTTTTGATTAACTAAATATGATAAGCAAAACATATCAAAAAGAGGGATTCATTTCCCAAAACTAAACAAATTTAAAGTAATACCATAATTTTTAGAGAATTATCAATTAACTTTGTCGCAAAATAGGTTATAGACTTGATTATTAGCACTAAAGCGATTAAACAGGGTATCAACTATACAAAATCATTCATAATAATGAAAATTAATTTTTTTTTGAAACTATTTTTTTTCTTCTTTTTTTTCTCTCTTGCTTGTACTTTGCATAGCCAAGCCCAAGAAGTTCGTAAACTAACAAATAAAAAATGGAAATTTGATTTGATAGCACTTACCAAAGACCTCAAAAAATCTATTTATACATTAGATTCTTTGGTAAATAAAGCTGATGAATCTGAAAAGATGGAACTGCAAAATCTCCGCAACGGAATGGAATCTATGTGGAGTTTTATCCCCAATCTTGGTAGCACTACCTTTGAATTCAAAAGAAATGGAGAACTCGTCATCATTTGGGAAGGCAATCAAATAAGCAAAGGAAGATGGACGCTTGCGGGCAAAATCCTTACTATGCAATTAGGAGATGATATAGAAGATGTAATTATTATCAATAAACTTACTGATAACCAATTAGTTGCTACTACCGAAAATGATAGCTCGCTGAGATTAATTTCTATGGAATAAGCTAAATAGGAAGGAAACCTAACTAATTTAATTCATTGACCATATCTATCATTAGCTCAAGTTCTTGCTTCATCTGGTCATAATTTTCTATGATTTCTGTGTTTTTGAATCTTATATTGCCATTTTTATCAATAATGATTTTGGCGAATATACTGCCTACCTTGAAATCAACACTCACACGATTGTATTTGTCAATAAAAACGGGGAATTTGTATTCATGTTTTTCTAAGAAATTGCTGATAGTCTTTTTGATGTCGCCTTGATTTTCCCAAGTGCTGACAAATAAGAATATAACAGAGGAATTCCCTTTGTACTTTTCCAAGATTTTTTGTAAAAAAGGCAAAGCAGTCGTACAGTCTTCACACCAAGTAGCCCAAAAATTAATAATAACGGTTTTACCTTTGAAATCAGCAAGAGAGAGATTCTTGCCTTCCAAATCCAACAACTTGAAATCTGGAATAGGCTCATTGAGTAATTTTTTCTTTAATCCATCTCGTATTTCTTGCTTCAGCCCTGCTTCTAAACCGTCTAAATATATGTCATACCCTTGTAAGCTACCTTTTTCTTTTCCATAATACTGTTGGAGTTGGCGTTTCATCTTCTCGCTTGCTGTACCTGTTTTCACAAACTTTTCTAATTCAGTTTTCAGTAAAGTTGTATTCGTGATAGGCATACTTTTTTCTAAGGCAAGCGTATATCTTTCGTTTACCTCAGGGTTATTCACAAAAATATCGGAGGCATCTTTTAGATATTGGGTTGCTAAGCCGTAATTTCCCAGCCGATATAGGACAAAGCCGTAAGTATCTGCATAAGTGGCATAATCTCTTTTTAGTACATCTCTCCATTGATTAACAGATATATAAAGCGGTTTGCTTTCGGACTGATTAAGCTGGTACTTGGCATATTCGGCGGTTTGAGCGGACAATTCTTTAGCTTTTTCCAGATTACTCTCTCGCTCTGCCCATTCCCACGCCAAAGAGTTGTAAAGACTTGCCTTATCTTTCATTTTTATAGCAGAAACGATGTCTTCAAAAGCCTCCCAATTCCCATTATTGGCAAATTGGTAAGCCAAATTCAACTGTATAGATTTGATATTTTCAGATTTTGGGAAATCCTTTTTGAAGTGGTCATAAATAATTTTTTTCTGTTGTATATTCTCTTCTTGTACAAAAGCAATGTACTTTTCATTACTTACAAATATTCCTTTGGGATACTGTTGCTTTATGGTAGTGGTGAAATATTCTTTTTTTGCGTCATCGTATAGATTGGCGTACCACTTATGTAAAAGTAATAAATCCTCTTCTTTTTTGGCTTCTTTTTGTAAGGCAAAGGATTCTAATTCTTTGATAATGACAGGCTTATTTTTTTCAGGATTATCATCTTTGAGAGCTGTCAAGTACAAATCCAAAAATTGGGCTTTGCTATGAGGGTGTGCTTTAAATTCTTGCTCCAACCATGCGATAATCAGTCCATTATCTTTTTCATGCCCAGCGATTATGCTCCATTCATGGTAACCTTTTGCCAATGCGGCATAGCTATTTTCCTTGATTTGCTGTTCTTTTACAAATAGCTTGATAGGATAGGCTTCACTGTTGATTTTGTTATTACTATTTTGGTATTTTTCTTGAAAACTTAATATGAGCGCGTCTGCATTGCGTGGAATAGAGATTTTGCCACTATATGCTTCATTTTCTTGAGAAAGTATAACATCCTCTGCCCTGATTTCCTTCTCGTCTATATAATAAACAATGCAATTAATACCTTTTGCTCTTGATAATGAGCCACCTTTGGAGTTATAAACAAAGCTCAAAGATTTGCCCGATTGGGGGTAAGTAGGTTGTGTATTTAAAATCTCAAAAGTCGTCTGCCCTAAGACCACACCCATACACCATAGGTTACATATCAAGCATAAGAGTAATTTCATTTCCAATATTATTTTGATAAAAAATAGTACATCAGTAAGTGTGCATTTTTATTATATAATAAATATGCTTTAGTATATTTAGTTTATTATCAAATACTTGCACACTATGAAGAGTATGCTAAAGTGTTGATTTGATTTGCTCACTTACTTATAAAAAATAAGGGGAGAGGTTTTGTGGTTGAGGTTTTTAACAAAATTAGCAAAATCATTCTTAAAATTAAACAAAAATTATCCTTTATCTGTTTTTTTGGATTATTTAATTTTATGTAAATAAATAACCAAAATGTGTCTTGCTATTCTCCGAACCTTTGTCAATTTTTGCTTCTTTACAAATCTAAGGAAAGATAAAAACTTTTGAATTTTTCAGCAATTAGCTTAATTTTTCTATATTTACTAAATAAAACACATCAACTATCTTCTCTTTCAAATTTTTTTTTAACAATTAATCACTTAAGTAAATATGAAAACTCGATTAAAAGAAATTTTAGCAAAGTTAAAAAATCCACCGCCAATTGTTGAAAATAAAATCTCTGATGCAAACGATGGCGAAAATAATCCACGTCGTGATTTTATGAAAAAAACACTTGGAGGGGTTGCCTTGGGTGGATTCATGTTTTCTTCCGTAGAAGACACCTTAGCAGAGTCGACAAAAAATGTGAATCGCTATGGCTCTCCTTCAGACTTGAAAATCACAGATGTACGAGTAGCTTACATCACAGAAGCCCCTATGAACGTGCCTTTGATTCGCATAGATACTAACCAAGGTTTGGTGGGCTGGGGCGAGGTCAGGGACGGAGGTAGTCCAAGATATGCCTTGTTCTTAAAAAGTCGTTTGCTGGGTGAGAATCCTTGCAATGTGGAAAAACTGTTCAAAAAAATCAAGCAATTTGGCTACCATGGCAGACAAGCAGGGGGCGTTTGTGGCGTAGAAATGGCACTTTGGGACTTGGCAGGGAAAGCGTATAATGTACCTGCTTATCAGCTACTTGGCGGCAAATACAGAGATGAAATTCGCATTTATGCGGATACCACCAAGTCGCAAGACCACGCCGAGTATGCCAAGCGCATGAAAGCAAGGGTGGACATGGGCATTACCTTCCTCAAAATGGACTTTGGGGTGGAAATGGTTAGAGATATTCCTGGTGCATTGGTAGTTCCAAGAGGATTCGATTGGGGAAAATCTTACGCATGGACAGAACACCCTTTTACAGCTATCCAAATCACCGACAAGGGTTTAGACGCTATGGTTGCCTACGTAGCCGCAGTCAGAGAGGCAGTAGGCATGGAAGTTCCGTTGGCGGCAGACCACTTTGGGCATATCAGTGTAAATAGCTGTATTCGCCTTGCAAGGGCATTGGAAAAATATCAATTGGCATGGCTTGAGGACATGGTGCCTTGGAAATACATCGAACTTTGGAAACAAATCTCTAATGCCGTAGAAACGCCAACACTTACAGGAGAAGACATTTATTTGAAAGAAGAATTTGTCAAATTGGTCGACGCTCATGCCGTAGATATGATTCACCCCGACTTGGCTTCGTCTGGTGGGCTATTGGAAACCAAGAAAATAGGCGATTATGCAGAAGAAAGAGGTGTACCAATGGCAATGCACTTTGCGGGTAGCCCCGTGTCTTTCATGGCAAACGTACATTGTGCCGCCGCTACGCAAAACTTCATTGCACTTGAGCATCACTCGCTCGATGTGCCTTGGTGGGAAAACTTGGTGAAAGGCATAGAAAAGCCAATTATGATGAAAAACGGCTTTGTGAAAGTGCCAAATACCCCTGGGCTTGGCGTGGAAGTAAACGAAGAGGAAGTAAAGAAACACCTCATCAATGATGAAAAACTCTTTGCTCCTACCCCTGAATGGGACAAAGAACGTTCTTGGGATAGATTGTGGAGCTAATTGCAGATAATAAAAAAAGAGAAAGAGGCTATCAGCTATTGAGTAGCCTCTTTCTTCACCAATCTCTTATTTCTAAAGACCATGCAAAAATGGGCTTAAATCAGTCCAAATGTACCGAAAAGTAGTAGCAAATGTTCCGTCTGGATTTTCCTTTTGCTCCATTTCATAATTGACAGCTCCCAATTTTTCATATACTTGGCGCGCATTGGTATTTAGCTCATACACCCATAAGTACATTTTATTGTCTTGGTAAGTTTCTTGAATCCAGAGAGCCGCTTGTTGGAGCAATTTTTTCCCTATTCCTTTCCCTTTCAGAGCTTTAGTAACATGAAGGTTGTCTATTAGGCTTCCAAATTTCTGGTCATCTCCACCAAATATACATACAAAACCAATGAGTTCGTGGTTTTCCTCTGCAATAATTACGTGCTGATTAGTAGCGGGATGCGAGAATCTTTCTATCCAAGTATTTTTGCGTTCCAAAAAAATATCTCCATCTAAATAAGCATCAGACATGATTCCCCTGTAGGTCTGTCGCCAGCTATTCGTATGCAGATTCGCTATGCTCTCCGCATCATCTAAAGTTGCTTGTCTAAAAATCATGGTATTTTTATTTTTCCAATTGCTTGTAAAACTTCACTTGTCAGTCCAAATTGCAAATTTGAGCTAATATACAATTTTGCTTTTATAATTGCTTAAGTATATTTTACAATAAAAAATACTATATTTACTCCATCTTTTAAATATATTTTTTTTACCAAAATCACAAAAAATGAAAACACTATTCTTTTCCATTCTTCTGTTCGCATTTACTTGGGAATCAACCGCACAAGATGTTCGCCCTTCTACCGTAGATTTCAAAATAGGCATTGGCAGAGCCTTATTAGGCACTGGAGACTATGGATTCTATCGCTTTGAAAATGAAGTTACCAAAAAATGGACAAAGTGGTTTAGTACGTCTTTGGTGCTTAGCATAGGTACGGGTTATAATAATCAGTTTCCTATACGACATATCAATACCTTTCACGCAGATTTTAATTTGTTCGTTTCTCCTTTTGGAAATCAAAGAATTAATAATTTTAAGATTGGAACGGGTTTTACGGTCATGGGTGCAAATATTACCTCTTCTTTTGGCAGAAGAATGATATACGACGAGGGACGGAAAGTCTTTATAACAATGGAGGACATTCGGTCTGAATCTCGCCGAGCTACGGGAGTAAGTATGATAATAGAAGATGAAATCAGTGTAAGTAAAAGACTAATCTTAGGACTAAAAATTCTCATACAGCCGTATAGCAATGCAGATATACTATCAGGATTTGTCATGAAGTTTGGTTTCAAACTATAAAAAATAAGACTACCGCCTGCCTCCCAAGGCATAAACTCTTTGGTAGGTTTTATTCAACATACTCTTTTCCAAATATTTCCATAATTAAATAATTTAATTTGAAAAATAATTTCAATTTTTATTGATATTTGTTTTCATTATTCATTACCTTTGAAATATAAATAAAGGCTATCAAAATTAACTAAATAATAATCAAATACTTAAGCAAAATTTAGTTTTTTCTGTATAATAGTCTTAAAAAATTTAATTAAATATTTTGTTTTGTTAAATATTTATTGATAATTTTGACTTAATAATTTTCAATAATAATGGAATTAATAACAGTGGTTATTTTGTTTTAAGTTCAGATACCAAGAATGAGTTGAAATATTGTCTAATTCACCTAAATCATTAGCCACTTTCAAGATATAAATTATTTTAAAGCCATGAACGAAGTATTCTTAAAACTCAAACGCAACTTTGGACTGACCCTCATCTTGGCGATAGGCTTGGGGGTGGAGTTTACCAATTTCCAGAGTATGTTTTTCAGATTTATGCTGGAATATCGTCCTGATTGGGGGGCGATTAATCATGTTCCTGCCATGTTTCTGAGTGCTTTTTTACTCTTGTGTATTGTCATTTTTGGCATTCGCAAGCAGGTCGTATTGTCTTGGTTCTTAGCTCTTTTGACTTGTGTAGTTTCTTTTACTGTCTATAGTCGCATGGAGCTAAGCTGGGAATGGGAGAAAATGGACGAGCTTAATTTTGTTGTGCTAATTCTAAGTGCGATGTTGCCAATGTTGGTAGCTTATTCTACACACCAAATTGCTCATGATGAAGAGGAAGATGTCAATGAGCTAATGGCTGATTTGGAACGCAGAAAACGTCGTCAGTTGCAGCAGGACATGATGCG
>JALOMS010000692.1 GCA_025455345.1 Thermoflexibacter sp.
TCCGCGTCTTGGCGAATTATAAATACCATTGTAGCGCGTGATAGGTACTACCTCATCTCTCAAGATTTCCCCTGTATTGGTAAGTTGTCTTTTTTGGACGGGAACTTGTTGGAAAAAATCAAAAAATGGCTTACTAAAATCTGGTGTATAAGACAATGATAAGGAGGGGTTAATCACGTGGCGAATTGCTTCTATTTTCTTAGATTTTGGATAGTAAAAAGCATATAAACGTGTTTGCATACTTGCGCCTCCATTGTAATCATTAAAACGCGAGAAACCCCTAAGTGTATCTATCTGAACCGAATCCAACTTTATAGCTGTATAGCTATATTTTTCAGGATACCAGATTTCTTTGTAAGTAGCATTAAGGTTTACGGTCAAATATTTCAATACTGTTACAGAGGTACTTACGGGAATATTGTGTTCCATGCCCATTCTTGTATTTTGGAAAATACGTGAAAGGTTTTGGAAGTTAAAGGCGGCGGTATCTGCACGAGTAGCTACGTTTGCTAAGACCACTCCAGCCCCAGGCAGACTGCCACTTCCTTGGAAAAGATTGGTGATAGTCGCTCTTCCTGTCATCGTATAGCTAAAAGAAAGCTCTGAAAGAAGGGTTTTCTTTCCTGACTTGCTCTTAAAAGGTTGTAATCTTTTCATGGTTAGATTGACATCTGGAGCTATATCTACTATCTTGGTAATGATATTTTGTGTATGACGCAAACTCGCACTAAACGTAAATGGCAAGGTAGGGAAATTATAGGTGTAATTAATGGACGAGTTGAAGGTAGATTGTAAAAAATTATTGGGTTGGAAGGAGTTATTGCGGTTAAAACTATTCGTTCCTGCATTGACATTGGCACCAAATCTCCCATTGCCTTTGCTTTGGGGAGTATGACTCCATGTGATGTTAAAATCATTGACTATGCTCGACTCCAGACTACCTGGGATTTCATTAACCCTGCGATTGTAACGGAACAAAAAATTGCCATTGAATTTGTATTTTTTCAAATAATTGGTCTGCATAGTTGCTCCCCAGCCACCACGAGAGTGAATCTCTCCTAAGATTTGCATATCTATGTATTCACTAATCGCAAAATAAAATCCTCCCTGACTCAAAAAGAAACCCCTTTCTCTGGTTTCCCCATATTGAGGCATGACAAAACCAGATGCTTTTTTCTTAGGCTGAGGAAACATTCCAAAGGGAAAACCCAAAGGCAGAGGTATATCCAATAACTCTAAATTGAACATACTTGCAACGACAAGTTTTCCAGGGATTACTTTTATTTTCTTGGCGCGAATCCCAAAGTGAGGGTGAGGCAAATCGCAAGTCGTATAAATCCCACGACCCATGAAAAGATTGTCATATTGGTCTTTCTTGACTCGTTCCCCAACGATGAATCCATCTCCTTGCTTGGTCGTAATGCTATTGATGACCCCTTTAAGTGTTTTAAAATTATAAGTCATTTCTTTAGCCTTATAATCTACGCCCTTATCCGTAAAAACAGGAAACCCTATTTCTTTGCCTGTGGTTGTGTCTTTGCGCCCTGTTGCTTTGACTATGCTTGTTTTCCAATCTATCTCTATCCTATCTGCGGACAGAGCTATTTCCCCATATTTTACTTTTGCCTCGCCGTAGAGGAACACTTTTTGTTTTATTACGTTAAAGCGAATAGAATCTTTGGCAGAATAGGTGATGGTAGTTTTGATGTCGCCAATGGGGATTGTATCTTTTTTTACTGAAATAGAATCATTGGTAGCTCTTTCAGATGATGTTTGTGCAAACAAGCCCTGATTAGCACTAAAAAAACTGATTATAAAGATAATTTTTATAAAAAATTTCAGTTTTTTGTAAATATTTTCTTTTTTTGTTAAAACATTCATTACAAATACTCCAAAATCAAATTTCAGCAATGCAATATTAGCATTATACCATTTTGCATACAAACCCGCTTTGAAAATTTAACATATATTATCGTTCGCTTGAGAAAACCTAATCCATCTAATTTGATATATAAATAGCTCACTACCAGTTTAATATATTTTCATTATACTTTACCAAGACTTAAAAACTTTAACTTCTACCTCTTATATTTTAACTTACTTTACCCTTTTTACTTAACAATGAAACGACAATTATTCGCAACTTTATTAGCAAGTTGCCTCACACTTGCCTCTTATACACCGTTGAGTGTAAAGCCTAACAAGGTACACAAAGTAATCATTGACGCAGGACACGGGGGCAAAGACCCTGGTTGTTTTGGTAAGAAACTACAAGAAAAAGATGTATGTTTTTCGGTAGCAATGGAAGTTGGCGCACTCATTAAGACTTATTCCCCTGATGTACAAGTAGTTTACACAAGAACTAAAGAAAATCAATTTGTAGAGCTACGTGAACGTGCAAGATTAGCCAATAGAGAAAACGGAGATTTGTTTATGTCAATCCATTGTAATTCTGCTCCCACTGCAAACGTTTGTGGAACAGAAACTTATGTGATGGGACTGAGCGAGATGACCAATGAAGACGAAGATGTTGCCCTGCGAGAAAACGCCGCAATCCTTAATGAAATAGATTATTTGGAAAAATACGATGGATTTGACCCTGAATCTCCTATGTCGCATATCATCATGGCAAATTATCAAAATACTTTCCAAAATAAAAGCCTTCGGTTTGCATCATTTATTGAGCAGGAATTTGTAGAAACTGCCCAACGCAGAAGCAGGGGAGTTAAGCAAAGTAGTTTTGTTGTGCTTTGGAAAACAGCCATGCCAAGTGTACTTGTAGAGGTAGGATTTCTGACTAATCAGGAAGAAGAAGACTATTTGGGTGGAAAAACAGGCAAGAAAAATATTGCACAAGGCATCTATAAAGCCTTTGAGAAATACAAAAACTCCGTAGAA
>JALOMS010000693.1 GCA_025455345.1 Thermoflexibacter sp.
GTAGGGACGAAACGACATTACAAGGGCAATAGGTTTCATGCCTACGGCATTTTGAATGAATTGTGTAGCAGATTTTCTACAAATATTTTATGCCTAACGGCATTTATTCTTTTCTCTTTCTCCGCCCAAGCGCAGTTTAGTATTTCGGGGAAAGTTTCGTTTGTAGAAAATAATAATAAGCTAACTCCTTTAATTGGTGCATCTATATCAATAAAGAATATTAATAAAGGGTCAACTTCTGACACTTCTGGCTATTACAAAATTGATAATCTTGCATTAGGAGAATATCAAATTATGTTCTCCTACGTTGGATATAAAGTAGTTACTAAAAAAATTGTAATAGACAAGGGAAGTATAATTTTAGATGCTATTATGCAGGAAGACTTAACAGAACTCAAAGATTTTATTATGTGGGAATATTTTCCTATCAAAAAATCTCCTATGAGTAAAACTATTATCTCCAAACAAGACCTTCAAAAACAAAACCTTGCCCAAGACTTGCCTATTTTACTCAATTTTACACCTTCTATGGTTACAACCACAGATGCGGGAGCAGGTGTAGGCTATACGGGTATGCGGATACGCGGGAGTGATGCCACTCGCATTAATGTTACCATCAATGGAATCCCCTTGAATGATTCGGAATCGCAGGGCGTTTTTTGGGTCAATATGCCTGACTTTGCCAGTAGTGTGAGCAGTTTGCAGATACAGCGAGGTGTAGGCACTTCGACCAATGGGGGCAGTGCTTTTGGCGCAAGTGTGAATATCTCTACTGATGCACCATCTACAGAAGCAAGTGCGGAAATCAACAACGCCTACGGTTCGTTCAACACTTGGAAGCACAACGCTATTTTTAACACAGGCAAGATTGGCAACTTCCGTATGATGGGGCGACTGTCCAAAATTACCTCTGATGGTTTCATAGACAGGGCTTTTTCCGATTTGAAATCCTTTTATTTGTCAGGCGTTTACGACTTTAAAAAAGGTAGCCTTACTGCCAATATTTTTTCTGGAAAGGAACGTACCTATCAGGCTTGGAATGGCGTACCCGAAGAAATTTTAAAATCTGGAAATCGTACTTACAATGAACTTACGTATGAGAACGAAATAGATAACTATCAGCAAGACCACTATCAACTCATTTATAATCAAAATATTGGGAGTAGGTGGAAACTGAATACTGCACTTCACTATACCAAAGGGCGTGGCTACTTTGAGCAGTATCGAGCAGAGGATAAACTTGCCAATTACGGTTTAGAGCCTGTAAAAATTGGAAATGAAACGATTACAACTTCCGATTTGATTCGCCGCCGTTGGCTTGACAATGACTTTTATGGCTGGGCTTATTTTTTGAACTATAAAAGTGAAAAGTTCAATTTTGTTAATGGCTTTCCTAATTTTGATTTTCAATTAGGCGGAGCATGGAACAAGTATGATGGAAAGCACTTTGGCGAGGTAATTTGGGCAAAATTTGCCAGCAATAGCAATATCAGACAGCGTTATTATGACAATGATGCAAGTAAAACTGACTTTAATACTTTTGCTAAGGCAAATTATCAATTTGTTCCTAACTTATTCGCCTTCTTGGACTTGCAGGTAAGAACCGTAGGTTATACTTTCTTGGGATTTGACAATCAGCAGAGAAATGTAACTCAAAATGCCAATTTTACTTTCTTCAATCCGAAGTTTGGTGCAAGGTATTTAATTTATGGATATAGAAAAGAGCATGACTTTTTTGCTTCATATTCAGTAGGAAATAAAGAACCTAATCGTGATGATTTTACCCAATCTACTCCACAAAGTCGTCCTAAGCATGAAACTTTACAAAATTTGGAAGTTGGATATAGTGGTGATTTTTCAGGTGTTACAATTGAATTAAACTACTATTACATGAACTACAAAAATCAGTTAGTGCTTACTGGGCAAATCAATGACGTAGGGGCGTATATTCGCAGTAACATAGACAAAAGCTATCGCACAGGCATAGAACTGGTAGGTGGCTGGCAAATTACAAACAAGGTGAAGTGGGAGGCAAATATGACTTTGAGTAGAAATAAGATTCAGAATTTCAATGAGTTTTTGGACAATTACGATACAGGGAATCAGGAAAAAATAGCACATCAGAATACAGACATTGCTTTTTCGCCTTCGGTGATTGCTGGCTCGAGCCTGAATTTCAATGTGTTCAGAGAATTTAATATTGCACTTTTGAGCAAATATGTAGGCAAACAATACTTGGACAATACACAGAACGAAAGCAGGAAACTGAACCCATATTTTACCAATGACATTCGCTTGTCTTATAATTTTAATGTCCCCAAAGTGGCAAAAAGCGTGGGCATTTCTGTTTTGCTAAATAATATTTTCAACACTTTGTACGAGTCTAACGGCTATACTTTTGGCTATATTTCTGAAAATCAAACGATTCGGCAAAATTATTTTTATCCGCAAGCAGGCTTTAACTTCCTGACACAGTTGAGTTTGAGATTTTAGAAATATACTCAATCAAAAATGGTTTTACTTATTTGTCAGACACCTCGAAGGTGTCTGACAAGTTTTGGTCTAAAACCAATTCATTTTTAGTATAAAAAGAACGTCAAACTTTCAAAAAGTTTTCTCAAGGTATTATTGTCAGCAAAGGCATATACTTACCTACTCAATCCTTACTCATTCTTTGCTCATTTTTTTATGTTTTTGGAGAAAATACCAGAGAGAACACATAACCAATATACTACCTGCCAAAGAAACAATATAACTCATCTGTGTAAAAAATTCCACCCAACTGACATCTAACTGCCCAAAATTCTTATAAAACAGGACACTAATGCTTCCCAGATATCCAAAAGAATCCGCCAAATAAATCAAAAAACCTACATTGCTTACGTACTTAAATG
>JALOMS010000694.1 GCA_025455345.1 Thermoflexibacter sp.
GGGAATCGCTCCCAAATCACTCCTAAAGTAGGTTTGATGGCTTGTCCTTTTTCATCTGTTTTTTTAGTATAAGTCCAATATACACTAATAGCAAAAGCGGCAAGCCCAAGCAAGACATTTTGAGAAAATTTGACAATAATACTCACTTTTAAAGCCTCTTCTCCTACCAAAGCTCCCGAAGCAACGACTGCCCCTGTTGTATCTATGCTTCCTCCGAGCCACGCCCCTGCTATTTTTTCAGACATCCCCCAATAATTGGCTATATAAGGCATAAGAATTATCATAGGAATAGCCGTAATAAGCACCAAAGAAACCACATAAGATAACTTTTTTGCATCACCTCTGATAGCTCCCGCCGTAGCAATAGCGGCAGAAACCCCACAAATAGATACTGCACTTGCTATCATCATGGTCATTTCATCATCTATTTTTAATTTTTTGCAAAGCCAAAAGGCGAAATACCAAACACTCAATACCACGATAAATGCTTGTACAATGCCTAATGCCCCGTCCTTTTGTATATCAGAGAAAATAACCGTAGTCCCTAAAATTACTAAACCTATTTTAACAAAAAACTCCGCAGACAGTGCGCTTCGAAACCAATACGGTAGTTTGATAGTATTACCAATCAAAAGTCCTATTGCCAAGCTAAAGATAACTGCTTCTAAGTTTATCGCTTTGAGCTGTGCATTGCCTGCAATGATAAGCGCAATGATAGTGAGTACAAAAACAATAGGAAAAGCAAGGAATATGTTTTTCAGAGGTTTGTAAGAGAGCAAAGCACCTACCACAAACACCCCAAGACTAAAGACAAATAACAAGCCTATTTTTAAGAGATTTTTTAAAGATAATATCTTGACAAACAAATCATTACTACTTTCCCATGAAAAAGTAGGAACGGGTAAGACAAAGGCAAAAATAGATACACAGATAATGATAAAACCTAATGATACGATGACCCAGTCTTCTTGTAAAACAACTCTTTTTGACATATTTACGAATGATTTGATTATTTTGTACTCATTGCTCTGATTTGATTAAAAATGCTTGTAAAGCCACCTAATTATTCATTTTCTCTTTCGTATCCCTCATCTACCAACAGTGCAATTCCGTCTGCGGCAGTAGTTGCCAATACATCACATCTTTCATTTTCAGGATTACCAGCGTGTCCCTTTACCCATTGGAAACGAACATGATGTAAGCGATAGACTTTTAAAAATCTTTTCCAAAGGTCTGCATTTTTTTTATTTTTAAAATCTACTTTTTCCCAACCCAATAGCCAATTTTTCTCCACTGCATTGACTACATACTGAGAGTCCGAATAAATAAGCACTTCGCTTGGGATAATTTTAAGAGCCTCTAACCCTACTATGACTGCCAAGAGTTCCATGCGATTGTTGGTAGTATTGCGATAACCTGCGGAAAGTTCTTTTCTGATTTTATGTTTTCGCGAAATCAAAACTACTCCATAACCTCCTGCACCAGGATTGCCTCTCGAAGAACCATCAGTGTATATTTCTATCATAAAATATTTATTTTCACATTATTATAATTATACCAAGTCTTCTTGACTTTCAGTCATATCCAATACTTTTACTTCAGGAATTGCCTTTTCTTTCTTTTGCAAGCCAATGAGCAAAACCCCCGCTAAAACAAAAAGAGTTCCTATTACTTGCCAAAACTCGATAGCTTCTCCTAAAAATAGATTTGCCATCAATATTGTCGAAATGGGTCCTACTGTGCCTACAATCGCCATATTATCAGAACCAATGAGTCTAATACCTTCCGCAGTCAGAAAAGCAGGCACTACGGTCGCTACGATTGCCATCCAGATATTCAACTCATAAACTTCTTTGGGGAAGTTCCATAATCCGCTGCGATTAGTAATCAAATAGTGAATCAATACACATATCGTAGCCACAAGCATCACATACGAAGTATATAAGATAGAGCCAATTCTTGGAATAATGCGCCCACTCCCTATGAGATAGACAGAATAGGTAATCGCAGAGGTAAATATGAGGCTTGCTCCTAATACAAAATTAGAACCACCAAAAGAAAAATCTGTGAGCAAAGCCAAAGCAATGCCCATGTATGTCATTATCAAGGCATAAACTTGAGTCTTGTTGATTTTTTTCTTAAAGAGAATTGCTGTCAGCATAACTACAATGGTAGGATAGATAAACAAAATCAGTCGTTCTAATCCAGCACTAATATATTGCAAGCCCAAGAAATCAAATAAACTTGAACCATAGTATCCTACAAAGCCCATGATGGGAATGAGCAATTTATCTTTTTTGCTAAATGCACTCAGAGGTACTTTCTTGTAGTTATACACAATTACCAAAAAAAAGAAAGGAATAGAAAATAACATCCGCAAGGTAAGCGTAGAAATAGTATCTACGCCATAGCGATACATCAACTTGACTATGACTGCTTTAGAACCAAACCCTATCGCACCAAGCATTACCATACCTACCCCTACAATATGCTTGAAATCCAAAGAAAAGTTTTTTGACATGAGATTAAAAAATAATTGAGGGGCAAATTTAGTTAAATTTTATACTAAAGTAACCTTTTTATACTATTCATGCAACGCTTTTGACAATTTTTGCGAAGAGATGTTATAAAAATGAAACATACTAATTACTTATTACATACTTTTATTTTTGAACTTAAACTTCATAAGAATGAAAAAACTTGCTCTTTTATTTTTATTGATAGGCATCGTATTAATGCTGGATAGCTGTAGCGAAAAATGCCAAAATGTGTACACGTACAAAACCTCTGTTCCTGTATTTATGAAAAAAGAAGAACTACTCAAGTCAGTCAGTTCTATGCCCGCAAAGGCTCTCAAAAACACAGGAAAAATATGGATATATGACAAGTATCT
>JALOMS010000695.1 GCA_025455345.1 Thermoflexibacter sp.
TTATAAAAATTGTTTTTTTATTAAATATAGTATCATTAAGCAACTTATCTGCACAGATTTTAGAAGATACAGTTGCTCAAAAGATACTTGAAGTTTATACTAATAAATCATCTGTCTATTTCGAAGAAGTAGCTGGGAAGCCTATTAGAAGGAAAGACGAACCAATGAGGACATTAAGTGATGAAGAGAAAAGTTTATATGCGGCTTCTAAAAAAGTAAAATTGGATTTGTGGGCTATGCAGATTCAATATATTTCTAAAGAAGTACTTACTAAGCAAAGTAATTATGTTGATAAAGAAACACTAACAAGAATAGTTGATTTGAAATTTAAAAGTTATTTTGTGTTTTTACCTGAAAAGTTTTATGAAGAAGTACATCAAGAAGTAGATAGACTATAATCGCCAAGAAAATAGCTAACAATATAAAAATGGCAATCCTTTGCTAAAAAGTGAAATTAGGCAATAGTTACATAACCTAATTCTTTATCCTTTTCTATCAAAGTATTTGCTCTTTCTTGAGGATTTCCATAACCACCACCACCAGGGAGTTCTAAGACCACTTCTTCATGAGGGTAGAGTTTGGTAAGACCTTTGGGAGGAACAAATCTTTCAGGGACAATGCGAATACTTCCGCCTGCGCCATTCTCCCCTCCCAATATTCCATGAGGTACGGTTTTAGTTTTTTCTGTAAGGATAGAGATATTGATAGGCTCTTTGCCAACCATCTTGAAGCTAAATCTCTGTCCCAATCCTCCCCTATATTTACCTTTTCCGCCTGTATCTGGGCGAAGCGATTTTTCAGTAACTATGATAGGAGCGTCATTCTCAAGGACTTCGATAGGAACATTGGCAACATTAGTAGGAAAGCTCAATACATGGACACCATCTTGGTTTGGTCTTGCGCCGTATCCCCCATTCAAGAAGAAATATTCTACAAATTCCGTTTGTTTGTCAGAGCCATCTACCTTGTTTTCAGTACGTTGCCCGTTTAATACGATACACCAGCACGCACTCCCACAGTCCGCTTGGACTTGTAAGGGAACAGCTTGGGCAAGTGCGCCAAACACAGGTGCAAATAAGATATTCCCTGTAATATTTCTTGCCCCTAATGGCACAGGCTTTTGTGCATTCAGCAAAGAACCTTTGGGTGCGCTGACTTTGATAGGACGAAAACCGCCTTCGTTATTAGGGACTTCTGGGCTAAAGGAACATTTGATTGGGTAAGCAGTATAGGCATAAGTATAATTTTGTACGGCATTGATACCAAGAGAGTGCGCTCCCGAAGTACCTGTGTAGTCCACCTCTATCTCCTCATCTTTGATAGTCAAGGCACATTTGATATGTATAGGCTCACCTAAACCATCTCCATCTGCTTCATAATCATAATAATATGTCCCATTAGGTGCATTTCTAATAGCCTCTCTCATGGCTTTTTCGGAGGCTTCGATGATTTGCTCTGACAACATTTCTACATCTTCCATGCTCATCTCGTCCATCAGCCTCTGCAAAGAGCGTATCCCCTGTTCGTTTGCCGCTATTTGCGCCCTAATATCACCCAAAGTTTGTCGGGAAGCCCTAACATTTGCCTCAATAATCCTAAATAAAGTTTCGTTGGGCTTGCCTTCCTCTACCAATTTGGTAGGTGGCACCATCAGTCCCTCTTCGTACAAATCTCTTGCCCCTGCTCCCCAAAGACTTCCGCCCATATCAGGTGAGTGGGCAATCGTTCCGATAAATCCAATTAATTTATTTTTTCTAAAAATAGGAGAAACCAAACCAATATCGGGCTTATGTCCCGCACAAAGCCAAGGGTCATTAGTCATCACTACGTCTCCTTCTTTCCACGACTCAATAGGAAAATAATCCCTCAATAGAGATTGGGTAAGCATGGGCAATACTCCCAAAAAAGATGGAACGCTAATGCTCGACTGGGCGATAGAACGCCCTTGGCTATCCATCAAAACAACAGCAAAATCATTGGACTCTCTGGTAACGGTAGAAAATGCGGTTCTTTGTAAAGTAGTGCCTGCCTCATCTACAATCGCCAACAAACGCGACCATAAAATACTGAGGGTAATTGCGTCATATTTCTGTGCCATAGATATAATTAATTGGGAAATATATATTTACATACTTATCAGTCGTGCTATCCATCAGCTACAAATATATAGCTTTAATAATATTTAAGAAGAAATAAATGATAAAATTTGACAGAAGCATTACCTTTGTTTAGAGAATGAATATGACTGTATTGAGGTGTTTGTACTATCTAATGTTTTTCAAATTTTTTTAAGTGTTAGTGTGAACAATAATACCTAAATATAAAGAAAATTGTAAAAAATATGATTAATATCTATATTGCAGAGCAAAAAGATTACCCTATTATACAAGATATTGCCAATCAAACTTGGTATCCTACCTTTCAGGATATTTTGTCAGTTGAGCAAATTAAATATATGTTGGAAATGATGTACAGTATTACATCTATCTCTGAGCAGGTAAGACAACAAGGGCATATTTTTTTATTAGCTCAAGAAGGAACAAATAATATTGGCTATGCTTCTTATGAAACAAACTATAAAGACTCCGAAAAAACTAAAATTCATAAAATCTATGTACTCCCCACCACACAAGGGAAAGGTGTAGGTAAAAAGCTCATACAGAGGATAGAAGAAATAGCAATCCAAGCAGGGAACTCTATTTTAACGCTCAATGTCAATCGCAACAACAATGCCGTCCGATTTTATGAAAAAATAGGATTTGCCAAGATAGGTACAGAGGACATAGACATTGGCAATGGATTTTTGATGGAAGATTTTATTATGGACAAAAAAATAACTGAAATATAAAAAAACTATGCAAGAAGAAGAAAATAACCAACAAATCAGTAT
>JALOMS010000001.1 GCA_025455345.1 Thermoflexibacter sp.
TAATTCACCATTAGTAATTCAAAAAATAGTCATTAGTAATTCACCATTAGTAATTCAAAAAATAGTCATTAGTAATTCACCATTAGTAATTCAAAAAATGTTCGATTTAGACAAGTGGCAAGAAATTTTTGGGACAATTCGCCAAAACAAGTTGCGAACCTTCCTCACCGCTTTTGGGGTGTTTTGGGGTATTTTTATGCTCATTCTCCTTTTGGGTGCGGGGCGCGGTATGCAAAACGGGGTGGGTCAGGAGTTTGCGGGGGAGGCTCTGAATAGTATATGGATTTGGGAAGGAAAGACCAATATGCCTCACCAAGGGCTAAAAGCGGGACGCGAAATTAGGTTCACCAACCAAGATTTGCAACTCATTTCCAATGACTTAGGAGATAGAATGAATATGCTTGCGCCAAGAAATCGTATTTTTGGTGAATATACTATCAACTACAAAACCAAAAACGGTTCTTACCAAGTCTTAGGAACAAAAGGTGATTTTTTCAAGCTGAATGGAGAGAAGTTCATCAACGGTAGAATGTTGAATCAGAACGACTTTGATGAGAAGCGCAAGGTAGTGGTCATTGGCGAAAAAGTGAGAAAAACGCTATTTGGAGATAAAGAAGCAATTGGGGAGTACCTGAATATCAGAGGGATATTTTTTAAAGTGGTGGGCATTTTCACTACCAATCAAAACAACGGACGCAACGAAGAACGCGCTTACATTCCGTTTTCTACCCTGCAAATGGTGTTTAATCAACCCAATCAGGTGCAAGTCATGGTGCTAAACGGCATAGATGGAATCCCTGCGGTAGAAATTGAAAATTCGGTGCGTAAGGTGCTTGCCAACAGCCACAAATTTAGTACGGAAGATACGCAAGCAATTGGTCTGAACAACAACGAGGAAAACTACAAGCGATTCACTGGGCTTTTCAAAGGGATAGAAATGTTTGTGTGGTTTGTGGGCATAGGGACGTTAATCGCTGGTATTGTGGGAGTTAGTAATATTATGCTGATTATCGTAAAAGAGCGCACCAAAGAGATAGGTGTTCGCAAGGCACTCGGCGCAACCCCTTGGAGTATTGTGAGTTTGATATTGCAAGAGTCCATTTTTATTACAGGTTTTTCAGGTTATATGGGAATGTTGTTAAGCATAGGATTGTTGGACAGTTTGCGTTACTTGATAGAGGCAACAGGCGCGGAACTTCCGTATTTCACACGCCCAGAGGTAGATACCTACGTGGCGATTTCTGCAACGCTGATTTTGGTCTTGGCAGGTGCCTTGGCTGGACTGATTCCTGCCCTGAAAGCGGCAAACATCAAACCAATAGAGGCATTGAGGGCGGATTAGGGTTTTATGAATCTGGAATGAAATACAAAATTTGGAATCTGGAATGAGAAATCTGGAATAAAAGTGCCGTAGGCACGACCGCTTTGTAGAAAAAAAGAACGTACCCAAGCCAATAAGTGCCGTAGGCATGAAACAGTTAAAACTTTAAATTAGCCCGAACGGTTCGCCGTTGCGATTACAAATTCGGACTAACAAGGTAAATTAAAATTATGAAAATATACCTTATAGTTATTTTATTGACTTTCAATGCTTTATTGGCTTTTGGACAAAATATAAAAGTCAATAAAATTCATTTTGAAAAATTGCTTAAAACAGTGGCAGACGGTTGGAATGAAGGAAATGCAAGAAAAGCAGCAAATTGTTTTACTGAAAATGCAATTTATACGGAACCACCTGATAAACAAAACTATGTAGGCAGAGAAAGATTGTTTCAGTTTTTTGGAGGGGAGGCAGGTAGAAAATCTACAATGAAAATGACTTGGCATAATTTGGCTTTTGACAAGCAAACTCAGATTGGATTTGGAGAATTTACTTTTGAATATGAAGGAGGTAAAGTGCATGGCATAGTAACAGTAAAACTCCAAAATGGATTGATTAGCAATTGGAGAGAATATTGGTACGAGTCTAATTTGGATTGGGAAAAGTTTATTGGACAAAATAAATTTTAAAATTGAAAAAATAGAACCATGAAAGATACTCCTGAATTTATCATGCAAAAACAATTTGAGATTATCTATGCCAAGCCAATATCGGAAAGGTGGCAAATGGCAGTAGATATGTCCGATTTTGGTAGGGCAATGGTTGAAAAAAGGGTACGCAAAAATTTTCCTCACTTTGACGAAATAGAGGTGAAAGTGCAGACTTTCAAAGAGTTTTATGCCGATACTTTTTCCGAATCTCAAATGGAGGCAATCGCAGAAAGCATGAGAAAATATTGGAAAGGGAAAAAACAAAATGAGATACGGAATCTGGAATGAAAGACAAAATCTGGAATCTGGAATGAAAATACAAATACAAAATCTGGAATGAGATACATAATGAGAAATCTGGAATGAAAAATACAAAATTGCAATGGTGGAATGTGGAAAATCTTGAATATTGGAATAAAAGTGCCGTAGGCACGACCGCTTTGTAGAAAAAAAGAACGTACCCAAGCCAATAAGTGCCGTAGGCACGAAAAAGTTAAAATAATGAAAATCAATGTAAATATGGATAAAATAAAAGCATATCAATTATTAGTCGAAAAGCGCAAAACACTTGATTTACAAAGTTTAACTAATAGTCAATTGTTTAACCCTTCAACAACACCGTTTGACAGCAATCATTTAGACAACTGGGCAACTTGGCAGGGTAATTTAGACGCAAAAATATTACTCATAGGTCAAGATTTTGCTGATTTTAAAACTTTCGTATGTACTGATGGCAAAATAGAACCCAAAGACAAGCAATATGCTTATCCCTCTAATAAGAATTTGGAAACTTTATTCAATTCAATAGAAATAAAAATTGGACACCCTAATACACCTATTCCAAGAGAGTTATTTTTCACCAATGCTATTTTGGGTTTGAAAAAAGAAGGAGGGATGACAGGAAAAATTGTGCGTGAATGGATAAGTATATTTAGTTTAGACTTTATCAAGCCTCTTATCGAAATCATAGAGCCAAAAATAATTATTACTCTCGGGAATGTGCCTTTTTACTCTATGTTTGAAATATTTGAAAATACTAATGTATTCAAAAATAAGGGTATAGCCAAATCACATAATTTGATAAACAAGGTTGCAAATTCACCTTATCAACTCAAAGAAAATAGGTGGTATTTTCCTATGTTTCATTGTGGCGGATTAGGAATACGAAATAGAGTTTTAGAAAAGCAAATGGCAGATTGGCAAAAAATTCAAGCATATTTATGATTATGAATTATAAAATACTTTCAGATGATGAAATAGATAAAATTATTGCTAATCAAGGCGTTAGCAAGAAAGATGTAATTACTGTTGAGAATTTTCTAATGACAATCTCAACGGAATATGATAAAGAGGTACACTTATCAAATTTAGAGTTAGATACAAAATTATATCAATTGGATAGTAAAGCGTATAATGCCATAAGACATGGTATTGAAATGCTTTATGCAGCGTAAATACATTTTGCTACTTTAAAAAAATTGTTAGTCAAGATTACAAATTCGGACTAACTAATACTAAATCAACAATTAACAACAAATAATTAACAATTAGTCATTAACCATTCGTAATTAAAAAAAACTATGTTCGATATAGATAAATGGTCAGAAATCATCAATACGATTCGCAAGCACAAGACGCGAACCGCACTCACTGCCTTTGGGGTATTTTGGGGGATTTTCATGTTGATAGTCCTGCTTGGGGCGGGCAAGGGCTTTGAGAATGGCGTGGTGAATGGTTTTGACATTGCCCGAAATGCCGTTTTTATGTGGTCGCAACGCACTTCCGAGCCTTACATGGGCTTGAAGCCAGGGCGTTTTATCCGCTTCAATACTGAGGACGTAGGAGCGATTCGCGCCAATGTGCCAGAGGTGGACGTAGTTGCTCCGCGCAACGACTTGGGGAGCGTAACCGTAGGGCGTGATACCAAAGTAGGTACTTTTGAGGTCTATGGCGACTATCCTGACTTTTTTAGGGTAAAGCCCATGACGATGGAGAAAGGGCGATTTATCAATGACTTAGACATTAATGAGCGCAGAAAGGTGGCAATCATTGGGACGGAAGTGCAAAAAACACTTTTTAAAGAGGACGAAGACCCGATTGGGCAGTACATCAAAATCAGGGGGATTCCTTTTAAAGTGGCGGGTATTTTCAAAACTTCGGGCAGTGGCGAGTCTATCAGGCAGGACGCAAAAACGATTTTTCTACCTCATTCTGCAATGATTCAGGCATTTAACCAAGGAAATCGCATTTATTGGTTTGCCTTCACGCCCAAAGAAGGCATAGAAGCAAAAATTATAGAGGATAAGGTGAAGGTACTTTTAGCACAACGCCACAAGGTTGCCCCCAACGACTTGAAGGCTTTTGGCTCGGCAAATGTGGAGGAGGAGTTTAAGCGCGTGCAGGGCTTATTCATTGGTATTGCGGGATTTAGCTGGTTGGTGAGTATTGGAACTATCATTGCGGGCATTGTGGGCGTGAGCAATATTATGCTTATTATCGTGAAAGAACGCACAAAAGAAATTGGTATCCGAAAGGCGTTGGGAGCTACTCCTTTCTCTATTATTAGTTTGATTATCCAAGAATCTGTCGTCATTACCTCATTTGCAGGATACATAGGCTTGATGGTGGGCATTGGGCTAATGGAGTTAGTTGGCTACCTGATGAGAGCAAATAATGTGGAAATGGACTTTTTTGCACCCCCCGAAGTGAACCTGACTGTAGCGGTTTCTGCGGTAATATTCTTGGTCTTTACGGGTGCGCTGGCGGGTTTAGTCCCTGCGGCAAAGGCGGCGAGTGTGAACCCTGTGGTGGCACTGAAAGATGAGTGAAAGAAAAATGTGGAATGTGGAATAAAAAAGAATATTGAGCTGGTATTGCGTTTTTATATTTGTTTGAAAATAAGGATTTATGTAGTGTTAAGACTATCCAAACTTTGGGATAGTAATGATATTAACACATTTCTATGTTTTGTTTTCCTTACCTATAAGTAAGTGTACATGGTTTACTGTAAAGTATATATCAGCATTTTATGTTCATTATCAAGTGCTTGGATTCTTTGAATAGCGTTCTACAGTATCGATTTAACTTGCACACTTACTTACCAAATTACTATAATTTACCTATTGGTGTATAGGCATTGTTAAAGACTCTGCTGAACATCTACATTTGTTTCATCTCTATGCTTTGCCAAATAACGCATAAAAGGCGTACCACCTGTCCCTACTTCTGTACTATTATTACTTTGTGCCGCTTGTTTGGCAATATAGTTAGCGGCATATTCTAAATGTTTAGAACGGAAACGATGTAATTCTGTAAAGCATTGTTTATAAGCTTCTTGGAGTTCATCGTGTTGTGGATTTTCTGCTAAAAGGCTTCTTACTTTGGATTCACTTTCTACTTTTTCTATAAAACGACGATGTTCTTGTACCATATATTCTCTCATTTCCATTAAATATTCTTTGAGCATATCATTTTCGTGACGAATACCTAAAAGACCATCTATAGTCGGAACAATGGCACTCTGCGCCCCAGTTTCTCCTCTGTAAAACTGTGCTTTGCCGTCAAAACAACCCTCGTACTGAAGACCATTGGGCATGGCTGGATTATTTTTTGTGCCAAAAATGTAAGGACGTACACGGGTATAGTAGATATAAGGGTCGCAATATTCTGGCATACGGTTCATAGTTTGATTAATATCTTGCAAACTTGCTAAGACTTCTTTTAACCCTGCTATTACACCATTGATTTCCTTTTTTTCTGCACTGAACAGAGTCGCTGGAATAGCTCTTAATGCTCTTGCCGCCTTTGCTTCTATCTCTACATGAATCAAAATAAACCAGTCCTCATCTGCACCACCTAAAAAATTTTCTGTCATTAACAAGTTACCAATGTGGGGAGGTTTGTTCTCATCTATTCTCTGCCAATTAAAAAGACAATAAGAAGGATAAGATAATATGGCAGGTCTTCCAAGCTTTTGGGCTACTGTTACAAAAGGTACGGAAAGATAAGCTGGTAGTAGTGCAGGGACTTCTTTTTTGCCCCAGAGATAGGCATGAGTCAAATAAGATAAGACACGCATATCTCGCTCCAAGTTAGCGGTGTTTTCCGTGTTGATTTGATAAGGCGGAAGCTGGGCTAAAAACTCCTCAAGTCTGCCTGTAAGGAGTAATTTAGGTACTTGTCGCAAAACTTTCTCCCAAGTAGCGTTAGAAATATCTAATCCAACAATAGGTTTCTCAGGTAAGAACCCCGTTTCAGGGCTTACTTTGTAATCTTCTAATTTAATCATGTTAAAAAAATGTGTTTATTGGTAAAAAATTAAACTACAAATGTAAGAAAATAGAAATTAGAGAATTACAAAATGGAAGGAAAGGTTTTAATAAGGATATCGAGTGTTCTTTAATAAGTATTATCTACAATACGATGAATCACTTCATCTAACTCTTTGGCTGATAGATACAATTTGTCCAATACTTGTATATTGAACTCATCTCCAGGGTTTTCTTTGTTAAATAAGGCAACTAAACCTAAAATATTAGCTAAGGGTCGGCGAATTTCATGAGAGTTTAGGCGTGCTATCTCCGCTAACTGTTCATTTTTCTTTTCTAATTCATTGATATAATTCACCTTATCGGTAATGTCTTGAGCAAATCCAAGTATTTTAGTGGCATTGCCGTAATGGTCTCTCTCAAAAACTAACTCCTTACTCTCAAACCAACGATACTGCCCATTCCTATGACGAATGCGATAAGAAAATGTATTCAAGTCATTGTCTTTCATTGCCATAGAGTGTTTGATATTGGCGGCTACACTTGGATAGTCCGCCGAATGATACAGGCTTAATGAAAAATCTGGCTGATTAATAAACTCCTGCTCACTGTATCCCAACAAATTACGAACCTCTCTACTCATATACTCCATGCCCAATGTTTCGACAGACATAATATAAATGATAACAGAGATATTATTCGTAATTTTCTCCAAAAGTTCATACTTGTCTTGCAGACTTAATAGGTTTTCGTTTTTTATCATAAATTTTTTCTTATTGCAGTGGATTAGGTAAATCAAAAGTCAGCCCAATTATCAAAATACATCAATTATTACTTACTCTGTCAAATATTTTGAAGCAAATTTATAGGTAATACCTAAGTTTATTTAATGTTTCAACTTAATTCCATGCTCCAAAATTACTATTTTACCTTGTTTATACAAGTTTCCTATTAACCTTTTAAAGGTTTTTTTACTCATTTGAAATTGTTGTTTGATATCTTCTGGGGAGCTATCGTCTCCATAAGGTAAGAATCCATTATTTTGTTTTAGATTTAATAAAATAACATCTGCTTGATTTTTGATACCATCAAACCCTTCCTTGCGAAGACTAAGGTCTATTTTGTCATCTTCTTCACGTATATTTTTGATGTATCCTTTGATTTGCTCACCTATTTCTAACTCCTTGAATACCTCATTTTTATATAACATACCCGCAAATCTATTGTTCACAATGCACATAATACCAAGTGTAGTAAATTCATACACCATGAGCTTGACCTCCTGTCCTATTTGGAACTCACTTGTATCCTTTTCCAAAAAAGAGCCAATTTTGCTTACTCCCAGCAGTCTATCTGTACGTAAGTCTAAACACACCCTAACTACGTGTCTTTCTCCCACGTCCATAGGCTTATGTTGTTCTTTGATAGGGACAAATAGGTCTTTTTCCAGTCCCCAATCCAGAAAAGCACCTATTTTTGAGATTTGTTTTACAGTCAAACAAGCAAACTCTCCCTCTTGGGCATAAGGTTTTAAGGTTGTTGCGATTAAGCGGTCTTCAGAATCCGAATAAATAAATACATTCAATTTATCTCCTATTTTAACTGACTCAGGAATATATTTATTAGGCAATAATAGCTCGCCTTTGTCAGAGTCCAGATATAAACCTTGAGGAGTTTTTTTTACCACTTTAAGTAAATTAAATTTGCCTATTTTCAGCATATTAAAGAAAAATATAAATGTAATATTGATGTAATATAAAATATTGTTTAACGTAACTACTTAAAAATTAAACATTTTTGTTTAAAAATTTAATAAAATTTTGCATAAAAATTAGGATTTTACTTAAACAACAATTAATTTTGTTCCGTTGCAAAATTAATATTCCGCTTCAATCCCATTAATTTTGTACGCTGAACGGCTGATTTTTTGAAGATATTGCGGAAGACTTCTTCTGTAATATCTTTCCAGCCGTTTTTTGTCATTTTACTCAATTCCTCATTGGGTTCAAACTGTGATTCTTGATGCGGTTTAGAAAATTTGTTCCAAGGGCAAACATCTTGACAAATATCACAACCAAATATCCAATTCTCAAATTTGCCTTTGTAATCACTTGGTATTTCCTCTTTGAGTTCAATCGTAAGATAAGAAATACATTTGCTACCATCTACCACATAAGGGCTTACGATAGCATCCGTAGGACAAGCATCTATACAACGTGTGCAAGTGCCACAGTAATCTTTCGTCGGTGCATCATACTCCAACTCTA
The DNA here is from genome assembly GCA_025455345.1 of Thermoflexibacter sp. Classification (GTDB taxonomy): domain Bacteria; phylum Bacteroidota; class Bacteroidia; order Cytophagales; family Thermoflexibacteraceae; genus Thermoflexibacter. Next base: position 8,567 of record JALOMS010000001.1, read on the forward strand.
AATCTAAAATAATTTCTGCTACAAAGAAAAAACTTCCCATTTCACGATTGAGCAAATTGGAGTGTTTACCTATCCAGCCTATTCCACTTTTTGCTGCCCAAGCCTTGTCCATCACAGGAGCAGAGTCCACAAACACTCGTCCATGTACCTCTCCTATGCTTGCTTGGATATGAGAAAAAAAATCCTTCAATTTATCCTTAATAACAAAATGATAATCAGTACCATAAGCATACTTTGAAATTTTTAAAGTCTCATCAGTGTGCAGAATCACCTTCTTAGGATAGTAGTTATACAATAGAGAAATGACAGATTTAGCATCGGGAACAAGCAAACGCGGGTCAAGCCTTTTATCAAAATGATTTGCCATATAGCTCATCTTCCCATGCATTTGTTGATTAAGCCATTGCTCTAAGCGTGGTGCTTCCTCTTCCAAAAACGTTGCTTTGGAAATACCACAAAAATCAAAACCTAATTCTTTTGCTTTTTGCTTTATAAAGGTTGTATATTCGTGTTTTTTTATCACTTAACTTTCAGTCCAAGATGTCTTGTTTAAATAATTGATAAGTAATTGTGCATTTTTAATGTAAAATATGCTTTGGCGTGTTTAGTTTATCATCAAATACTGGCACACCCTAAAGGGCATGCTACAGTGTCGATTTAATTTGCACACTTACTTAAATGCTATCTAAGCCAATAGAAAAATATACAAACAATTACACTTAGATACACTTTTTTATCATTAGCAAAGATACAAAATCCTTTGCTCAAAGTAGTTTACAAATTTATTTTATACTTTATGAATATATTTTATTCTTAAGGAAATCAATATATTAACACTTCTATGTCTGACAAATTTTCTCTTATTCTCAAATACTTTCCTATACTAACGGAAAAACAAAAATTACTTTTTGACCAGATGTTTGACCTTTATCAAACTTGGAACGAGAAGATAAATGTTATTTCTCGCAAAGATATGGATAATTTTTATGAAAGACATGTGCTTCACGCTTTGGGGATAGCTAAAGTTATTCATTTTAAAGCGCATACACGCGTGATAGACGTAGGTACGGGGGGAGGCTTCCCAGGCATTCCCTTAGCTATTTTTTTTCCAGAAGTCAAGTTTCATCTCATAGACTCAATAGCAAAAAAAATAAAGGTAGTCGAAGATGTAATTTTGAAATTAGGTCTGGAAAATATTTCCTGCCAACAAATTCGCTCCGAAAATCTCAAAAACAAGTATGATTTCATTGTTAGTAGGGCAGTTGCAGACATTGGCACTTTTTATCAACAGACCAAACATTTGATAAACTCTCAAGGCAATAATGACTTACCTAATGGCTTTTTAATGTTGAAAGGAGGAGATTTGGCATCAGAGTTTGCTAATGTGAAGCAATATTTTAAGTTTTACGAACTCAAAAATTTTTATGAAGAAGAGTTTTTTGCAACAAAGAAAATAGCCTACCTCAAACAGGACAAATAAAAAACTCTTGCTTTATAGTGAAACAAGAGTTTTAAGGTATATTTTGGGATTAGCTAAAAAGTAAAATGATTAAGCCGCTCCTAATCTATTGACAAATTTTGCTAATCTTGATTTCTTGTGTGCTGCATTATTTTTATGAATGATATTTTTCTTTACTAACTTATCAATCATAGAATGAACTGTTTTCAACAGAACTTGAGCTTCAGCTTTGTCTTCTGTTTCTGTAAGTCTTCTGATAAAAGTACGCGCAGTTTTATGTTGGTATCTATTTCTCAAACGCTTGCGCTCGTCAGACCTAATTTTTTTAATTGCAGATTTATGATTCGCCATTACCTTTTATATTTTTAAAACTAAATAATTCTTTGTCCTTTCAAAATTTTGGACTGCAAAGTTAGTACAATAAATCTGTTTTTGCAAAAAACTTCTTATTTTTTTAAGGCTGTGCTTCTTTTTTATCTTTGTCTATTCTTTTTATTTGTTTGAAAGTTCCATTTTTTTGGATTTGATACCAACTTTCTCTATAATATCTTGTATCATTTTCACCAGAAGTAGTAAGTATGAAAGGTGATTCTTGGGTGAAAGTATGAGATTGGGCAAAAGTATTATCATAATTAATATCTATAAAATGTAGGTCATTTTTTGAAACAAACCTTACGTACCTATATTCGCTCTGCTGTATATTTTGTGTACTTTCTTCTGATTCGTAACTATTCCGATAAGAAAGCAATATGCCGTCTATATACTTGCCATCTTTACCATAATTAAGCAAGTAATATTTCCACTTTTGCGTAGGGTCACCTTCGGCATCCACAGAAATAACAACAGAGTAAAAATCAGGGCTAAGAGGAATAGAAAAAGCAGAATGACAAGTAAGAAATTGATTATCACCTACATTTCTATTAAAACTTACCTTTTTTAAATCTTGGTCAATAAAGACATTGTTTTGTAAAAATTCTTGGAAATAGGCTACATTGATTTCTGCACCTCCCTGAAAATCAGCACCATTATTAGTATCTATACTTTCTATGATTGCTGTCTTTGGAGGAAATAGCTCTAAAAATTGCTCAAATGTGGTATTTGCTAAAACATCTTGCTCTTTCTCTATATTTTTAGCGCACGATAGCATTGCTAAAGAGATGAAAATAAAAGCCAAAAGCCTAAAATAGTGAGTTAATTTGAAACAATCTGTGTCCATAGTAATAGTTTGTTTTGATATTTTTATAACAAGAGTAATATAGATTATTTTTTTTTCTAAATTACGTATTTTTAAGCAAAAAAGTTGAAAAAATTACGTCTTTTTTTAGATAATTATTTATTAATTTATTTGATGATGATTAAAAGGAAGAAGAGGAATAAGAATTTTTAGAATAGTAAGTGTAGGCAAAGCTATATGGAAGGGAGTAAGCAAATCAAAAGCAACTTTTATGAGTAAAGTATCTTGATAATCAATTTTTTATAAATATAATTTGTCAAAGTTTTTTGCCTAACTATCCGTCAAAAATAGCATAAGATTACCTATATGAAATAATTTTTGTGTCTATTTGCTATAAAATAATAGGATAACTATTAAATTTGATAACATAAAAATAGAATATTTTATCATATAATTTTTTGAACAATTATCTAAATCATACAGCTTATATAATGAAAATGTACAGATGAGGTATTTTATTGATTACATTTTAAGTAATAAAGCAACATTAGTTTGTGTTATTTAAAATATAAAAAATAAGTATCATATAGTGTTTATCAATAATTTAATTTATAACTACTCAAGACTATTTAATTGCCTTTATCATTAAATCGAGAAGAAAATGAAAAAACTACTCCCTTTGATTGCCTTACTCATGCTTTGTGCGTGTGGAGGCGAAGAAAAAACGCAAACGATTGCAAAAAATGATTACGATAAACTCTCGGACGCTGAAAAGCGACACGCAGACAACGCCTTGGCTGGCTTAGAAACCAAAGAAGGTTTGGTAACTCAGCTTTTTGCCGCAGAGCCTAAACTGATGAATCCCACCAATATAGACGTGGATTCCAAAGGTAGAATTTGGGTGTGCGAGGGCTATAACTACCGTATGCACCTCAATCCCAATAATCCCGTACACAACGAAGGCGACCGTATCATCATTTTGGAAGACAAAAACGGAGATGGTGTTTCGGACGAAACCAAAGTGTTTTACCAAGGGACAGACGTAAATTCGGCACTTGGGATTTGCGTTTTGGGCAATAAAGTCATAGTTTCTTGTAGTCCCAATATTTTTGTACTGACCGATACCAATGGTGATGACAAGGCAGATACCAAAGAAATTTTGTTCAAAACACAAGGCGGTTTCCAACACGACCATGCCGTTCATGCGGTTAGTTTTGGGCATGATGGCAAGCTCTACTTCAACTTTGGCAATGACGGCAAGGCATTGTTGGACAAGGATAGCGTAGTCATCAATGACCAATTTGGCAGACCAATTATTGCAGATACCAAACTCTACCAAGAGGGCATGGTGTTCCGTTGCGATTTGGACGGAAAAAATGTGGAGGTTTTAGGCTACAATTTTAGAAATAATTACGAAGTGGCAATGGACTCTTACGGTACACTTTGGCAGTCAGATAATGACGATGATGGTAATAAAGGCGTGAGAATCAACTATGTAATGGAATACGGTAACTTTGGTTTCAAAGACCAAATGACAGGCGCAAGCTGGCAAGCAAGGCGCACCAACTTGGAAAAAGAAATTCCCTTGCGCCACTGGCACTTGAACGACCCTGGCGTAGTCCCTAATCTCTTGCAAACAGGCGCAGGTTCGCCTACGGGTTTGCTGGTCTATGAAGGAAATTTACTTCCACAAGAGTTTCAAAATCAGGTCATTCACTGCGATGCGGGTCCTAATGTGGTGCGCGCTTACCCTGTAACTAATGATGGTGCAGGGTATAAGGCAACCATGGTAAATATTTTGCAAGGCACGAAAGACCAATGGTTTAGACCTGCGGACGTGTGTGTAGCACCTGACGGCTCGTTGATAGTGGCAGACTGGTATGACCCTGGCGTGGGTGGACACCAAGTAGGCGACTTGGATAGAGGAAGACTTTACAGAATTACTGTTCCCGACAAGCAAAAATATGAAGTTCCTGCTTTTGACCTTTCTACGCCCGAAAAAGCCATAGAAGCACTGAAAAGTCCTAACATGGCAACGCGCTATTTGGCTTGGACAAAGCTGAACGAAATGCAAGAACAAGCAGAAACTGCTTTGGCAACTATTTGGAAAAATGACTCCAACCCACGCATGAAAGCGCGTGCCTTGTGGTTGCTCTCTAAAATCAAAGGCAAAGGCGAAAACTATGTGAACGAAGCATTGAAAAGCGAAAATCCTGATTTGAAAATGGCAGGAATTAGAGCAGGGAAAGAATTGAAAATGAATTTATTACCTGCTTATCAGACTTTGGCAAAAGACCCTTCGCCACAAGTAAGACGCGAAGTTGCGCTTGCGCTTAGAAACAACAAAGCACCCGAAGCCGCAGAAATTTGGGCAGAATTGGCGACACAGCACAATGGCGACCGTTGGTATTTGGAGGCTTTGGGGATAGGTGCAGATGAGCAGTGGGATAGCTTTTTAGAGGCGTATTTGAAGCGTGTAGGTGAGGACTGGAACAAAGACATTATTTGGAGAAGTAGGGCGAAGAAAACGCCTACCATGCTTGCCAAGATGATTCAAGGAAGCAAAGGAGAGGAAAAATTGCGCTATTTCAGAGCATTCGATTTCCAAAAAGACAATACCAAGCAAAATGTATTACTCACGCTTTTTGACGCAAACCATGCAGAGCAAGGCGAAATTGACAACTTGGTTTTGAGGCACTTAGACAAAAATGTACCTAAAACACCTAAGTTGAAAAAGGCATTGGAAGCGGCATTGCTTTCTACCAAAGGTACGTTAGATTTTGTAGATTTGGTAAACCAATTTGAACTAAAAGACCAATATCCTGCCCTCATGGAACTGATTTTCACCAAATCGGATAGCATAGAAGCAAGCGAAGGCGCGAAAATATTGATGAAAAAAGGAGGGAAGGATTTACTTGCCAAAGCACTGAAAGACAAGGACAACCAAAAAGTGAGAAGTACGTTAAACGTGTTGGGCAAATTGGACAGTGAAGAATCCAGAGAACTGATTTCCAGTGTGATGAACAACGAAGAATACGAAATGGCTACGCGCGCCTTGGCTTTGGAAAAGTACGGCGCAGGTTGGGGCGGGCAAGAGCAACTTTGGAAGTTAGTCAAAGAAAGTAAGCTCAAAAAAGACTTAGAACCTACTGCTAAACAGGTACTTACCTCCGCTTGGCGCGCAGACATCAAAAGTGAAGCAAGTAAGTTTTACGGCGGCGAAACTGCCCAAGAAACCTCACCCATTGCCAAGTTAGTGTCGCAAACAGGCGATGCAAGCAAAGGAAAAGCGGTTTACACCCAATACTGCGCCCAATGCCACCAAGTAAAGGGCGAAGGCACAGATTTTGGTCCCAAGCTATCCGAAATCGGGACAAAACTGCCCAAAGAAGGGCTTTACAAGTCCATTTTGAAACCCAACGAAGGCATTAGCTTTGGTTACGAAGGCTTTGTATTCAAACTGAAAAGTGGAACTACGCTTGTGGGCGTGATTTCCAGCAAAACGGAAACGGACATTGATGTAAAGCAAGTAGGCGGTACAGTTACTAAAATCCAAAAAGCAGATATTGCAGAGCAAAAAGAATACGATGGCTCGCTTATGCCTGCTTTCCAACTCCCTGAAAAAGAACTGATTGACTTGGTAGAGTATTTGAGTGGATTGAAGAAGACGAGTTAGGAAAGAAAACTTTAGAGGAGTTCCACTTTTTTAAAAAAGTGGAACTCCTCTTTGTAAAAAGAGCAAAATAGCCTATATTTGATAAGATTTGTAAACAAAAGGGACTATGGCAAAGAAACTTAAAAATACAATTTCATTAACAGATGTAGCGAATGTAATAGAGAAATTAGACCTCTACACAACAAGAGAATGTAAACATCTGCAAGTCTGGTGGGAAAACAAGGGGGCTATTTCTCCTATATATGAAATTTTGTTAGAACAAAGGCGCAAAGAGTTGGAAATTAACCTAAGTGCTTGGAACGAAGAGGAACTAAAAATGGAGTTTGTCAGTCCTGTTTTCCAAGCAAGTGAGCTGAATATAGAGGGTAAAATAAAGGTTTTTTATGAAAGACCCTTAGAGGCTACCCTACAAGGCTACGAATTTGCTGTAATTTGTGATTGTATAGTAGCAACACCTACACAGGCTGGCAGACCGCAAAATCCCTATTTTTTCTTACAAGAATTTAAAAAAGCAAAAGGGGACACCATAGACCCCGAAGCACAGATGTTAGTAGCCATGCTGATAGCACAGCAGAAAAACAACAATAATAAGCCTATCTATGGTGGCTGGTTTAGGGGGGAAAATTGGCATTTTACGACCCTGAACGGGAACGAATACTGCACTGCGCCTACTTTGTTTGCGACAAGGAAGGAAGACTTGCAACAGATTGTCTATATGCTACAATACCTTAAAACACTGGTTTGAAAACAAAAGGAGCAAACTTTTGGAAAGTTTGCTCCTTTTGTTTTGGAAAAAATAATAAATTGCTGAACTCTCAAATAAAAGTGATACGAAAATGAAAAAAGTATTTTTAGTGATAGTTTTTTTCCTATCCGTTTCTTGCTTGTGGGCGCAGTCCCAAACAAATACCCAACCTAACGTAGTAATTATTTATGCTGACGATATTGGCTATGGAGATTTAAGCTGTTATCAGCCTAAAAACAGAGTAAAAACACCCAATACAGACAAGTTAGCAAGCCAAGGTCTGCGGTGTATGCGCGCCTATACCTCCTCTGCTACCTGCACGCCCTCACGCTATTCGCTCATGACAGGCGAATATGCGTGGCGAAAAAATGGTACAAATGTGCTTCCTGGCGATGCTCCTGCGCTCATTAAATCGGGTCGTCAAACACTTGCCTCTATTTTTCAAAAAGCAAACTACCAAACAGGAATTGTGGGTAAATGGCACTTAGGTTTGGGCGGTGCAGAGGGCGCAGATTGGAACGGAGAAATCAAAGAAACACCCAACGACATTGGGTTTGGTTACTCTTTTATCTTGGCAGCAACAGGCGACCGAGTACCTACGGTTTATGTAGAAAACAGAAAAGTAGTAGGACTGGATAGCAAAGAACCTATCCAAGTCAGTTACAAAGAAAAAGTAGGCAATGAACCCACAGGGCGTGAAAATCCTGAACTTTTAAAAATGAAACCTTCTCATGGGCATGATTTTACCATTGTAAACGGAGTGAGCAGGATTGGCTACATGGCAGGTGGCAAAGCCGCAAGATGGATAGACGAGGACATGGCAGACATCTTTACCCAAAAAGCAGTGAAATTTATAGAACAAAATAGAGAAAAGCCATTTTTCTTATATTTCTCTACACACGATATTCACGTGCCGCGTATGCCTCATGCGCGCTTTGTAGGCAAGAGCGGCATGGGCGCAAGAGGTGATGCCCTCTTAGAATTTGATTGGTCGGTGGGTGAAATTATGAATGTGCTTGATAAATATGGATTGACTGAAAATACCATTGTCATTTTGTCGAGCGATAATGGGGCAGTACTTGACGATGGCTACCAAGACAAAGCCGTAGAACTACTTGGTCAGCACTATCCTTTTGCAGGTTTGCGAGGGGGCAAGGGGAGTATATTTGAGGCAGGAACACGCGTGCCATTCATTGTTCGCTACCCTGCTAAGGTAAAAAAAGGCGTTTCTCATGCAAAAATTAGCCAAGTCGACCTCTTGGCAAGTTTTGCTACTCTGTTAGGGCAAGAAATCAATCAAAATGAAGTGAAAGACTCTCAAAATCAATTAAATGCTTTACTTGGGAAAGATAAAAAAGGGCGAGAACTCGTTATACAGCACGCAGGGACTTGGGCTATCCAAGATAGGACTTGGAAATACATAGAGCCAAGCAACAAAAATAAAATGAATGTGGACATCAATATAGAATTGGGCAATAACCCAGAACCACAGCTTTATCATTTGGGGAAAGACCCAAGTGAGCAGGAAAATCTGGCAGACAAATACCCTGAACAGCTAAAAAGATTAGTAGAACTATTGGGAAAAGTGAAACAAGGCAGCTAATTTGTAAATTGATAAAAAGAAGTATAAACTTAACAGCGTATCAAACATTCCAAAAGTTTGCTCCTTTTGCTTGATTTTCGTAAATTCGCCTTTAAAAGTCCATGATTTACTTAGACAACAACGCCACTACAAAAATAGATGAAGAAGTGCTTGCCTTTGCCTTGCCTTTCCTCACTACCAACTTTGCCAATGCGTCAAGTACGCACCGCTTTGGGCTTGTTGCCAATGAAGCAGTTAAAAACGCAAGAAAACAAGTCTGTACGCTACTCAATTGCGAACCCAATGAAATCGTCTTTACTTCTGGCGCAACAGAAGCAATCAATTTGGTTATCAAGGGCTTGCAAAGCGTTCCTAATCGCAAACACATCATCACCGTACAGACGGAACATACTGCTGTTTTGGACACTTGCGTCTATATGGAAAGTATTGGCTATGAGGTAACTTACCTCCCCGTACAGCGCAGTGGACTACTCGATTTGGGTTTATTGAAAGAGCATATTACAGAAAATACCTTGCTTGTTTGTGTGATGTTTGCCAACAACGAAATAGGCACGATTCAGCCTATCAAGCAGATAGCAGACTTGGCACATGAAAAAGGGGCATATTTTTTTACAGACGCAACCCAAGCAGTTGGCAAAATTCCTGTCAAAGTGAACGATTTGGGTGTGGACTTTTTAGCATTTTCGGGGCATAAGTTACACGCTCCCAAAGGCATAGGCGCGCTCTATGTGCGGGCGCAAGCAGGACGCAAGGCACACCTCACGCCTTTACAGCATGGCGGTGGGCATGAAAAAGGCTTGCGAAGCGGTACGCTCAATGTGTTCGGCATCGTAGGTTTGGGTCAGGCGTGTGAAGTAGCTCAAAAAAACATGGAAAAAAATACCACCAAAATTGCTGAAATGCGCGATTTTTTAGAAAAGGAACTTTTGAAAATAGAAAACACTTTTGTAAATGGAAATATAGAAAATCGCCTACCAAACACCACCAATATTTGCTTTGAAGGGGCAGACAGCGAGGCAATAATTTTGGGCTTGGAAGACATTGCCGTTTCCAACGGTTCGGCGTGTACATCTATGAAAATAGAACCTTCTCACGTACTCAAAGCTATCGGGCTAACGGACGAGCAGGCTTTCCAATCTATTCGCCTAAGCCTGAGCAAGCACAACACGATGGAAGAGATGAAAATAGCCGCAGAGAAAATCACTAAATTGGTAAGGGAATTGAGGGAAATGTTGTAAATTTGTAGAAGAAGAAATAAACAATATGATAACAGAAACAAGATTAGATAAGACAAAATTTGTCATTGTTAAGAAAGGGCAAGAAATCGATGATATATTCTACTGGTTAGAACGCTTGCCAATAGAAAGAATCATTGCTTTGGAAATGATTAGAAACGAATATAATACATGGAAATATGGTACTGAACGAGGATTTCAAAGAGTTTATCAAGTTGTTAAACGACAATGGAGTTAAATACTTGATAGTAGGTGGTTATGCAGTAGCCTTACATGGTTATCCAAGATATACCAAAGATTTAGATTTTTGGATTTGGATAGACAGAGAAAATGCTGAAAAAACAGTAAAATCATTGAAAGAATTTGGTTTTGCCTCTTTGGGGCTTACAGCAGAAGATTTCTTAGACCCTGAAAATATAGTGCAGTTAGGCTATCCGCCAAATAGAATAGACCTAATTACAGACCTCACAGGGCTAACATTTGAGGATTCTTATAGAAATCGCAAAGAGGTTGATTTTGAGGGAATTAAAATTAATTTCATCTCAGTAGATGACCTCATCACTAATAAGAAGAAAGCAGGCAGGTTACAAGACCTTGCAGACGCAGAAAAATTAGAGAAGGGGAAAAAGAAATAAATAAAAAAAATCTTTTACCTTTGCCTTCCTTAAAAAAATGTGATTCTAAAAATGCAAAATACCGCGCAACTTTCATTTTCGGGGCATGAAACTTTTGTTTGTAAGCAGTTTTGGCTCAAAAAAGGCTACGACTTCGTAAGCAAGGGCAAGAAATTTTCGGATAGCAGGGCAGTTGTGGATTTGGGTGTAGGGAAAAACATGGTCGGAGCTATCAACTTTTGGCTCAAAGCTTTTGGCATGACAGAGCAAAACGAACTCACATACATAGCGCATTATCTTTTTGGTAAAGAAGGCAAAGATATTTATTTGGAAGATATAGGAACAATTTGGCTACTGCACTATCTCCTCATCAAAACAGAACGCGCTTCTATTTATAGCCTCTTTTTCAATGAGTTCCTGAAAGAAAAGCCCGATTTTAACAAGGAAAGACTCAGAACTTGGCTTGTAAACCGCACTGAAAGTAAGTTTTCTGAAAATACGATAGACAGAGATATAGACGTACTGCTGCGAACCTATCTCAAACCTAAGAATAGCAAGAGCATAGAAAAGGATTTTATCAATATCTTTGTAGGCTTAGGCTTGCTCGTAGAGAAAGATAAGAAAATGAGTGTAGTGATAGACGAAAAACCTCACGTGCCTGCGCCTATCTTCCTCTACGCTATCTTGGATAATCCCGACTTTGCCAATACAAACAGCATTAGCCTCAAAGATTTGCGCTTTGCCAAAAACTCTGTAGGGCTTGTGTTTGGCATGACCAATGACGGCATTTATCAGAAAATCAAGGAATTAGAACAGCAATATCCCGAAGCAATTATTTTTACAGAAACAGCAGGAAATCCTGTACTCCAATTCAAAGAAAAGTTAGATAAAACAAAGATTCTCAATGAATATTACCAATAAGTTTTTCAAAGTTTTTATTAATATTGTGCAAACATATTTTTGAAAACAATGACGCAACTTCCTTTCAATAATAGTTTATCCATAAGCAAACTCTCCTCTATTTTTAATGATACGACCAACTCGTATAAATTTTTTTGGTTTTTGGCAATCTTAGAAAGTTTAAAAGAAGGAAAAAATGAAGAAATAAGTTTGGAGAGTTTAACCGCTAAAATGCTTTCATTAGTTTGGTTTCCAATTAATTACTATCGTCTTTCCTTTGGTAAACAAGACCAATTTTCAAATAAGGTAAGAGATTTAAAGTTGCAATTTGGCTTCTCTCAAAACATGAAAAAAGAAGAGTTAGAAAAGCAAATCTTGAATTTTAGTAGCCAAAAAGAAGTTCAAGAGGTTTTCAAACTTTTAACCAAATATGTTCCATTTAGATTTTTAAGACCATTTTTTACTGAAAATTTGCGTGGAATTATTGATAACCAAGTAAATGATTTAATCGTACAATTAGCAGAAAAAAATTTTATAAACTCTTTAAATCCAATTCTTTACAAGTTTTCAATAGACAAAAAAAGTATTATAATGAATCCTTTGTGGCTCAACTATTTAGAAACTCACTTAGGAATTTTAGAGGCTTTTTGTAAGTATCATCTTATTTTGTATTTGCAAAAAAATAACCCAAATACGCCAAATGTTGCGGACAAATTAGAGCCTGAAACAGAAAGAGATTTGAAAAACGCAAAGATTTTTTGGAAAACTTATTTAACTGAAAATCAAAATTTTAATTGTATTTATTCTACTCAACTTGTTTCGTCGCAGAATTTAAGTATAGACCATTTTTTACCATTTTCTTTTGTTGCTCATGACCAAATTTGGAATTTATTACCTACAACTAAAAATGTAAATTCTTCAAAAAGTGATAATATTCCCGACTTACAACTATATTTCAAATTGTTTTTAAATATTCAATATCAAGCATTTAAAGTTAATTTTGAAAAAAAACATTTAAAGATTTTAGAAGATTATAGCAATATTTTTAATTCAGATTTAGAAAATATTTATGCAATGAATTTGCATGATTTTTCAGAAAAAATGCAACAAACTATTTTACCTTTGGTACAAATTGCGTCAAATATGGGTTTTCAAAAAAATTGGACTTTTAAAAATTTCAGACAATAGGAATCCAAATTCGCACCTCACAGTCAAAGAAAGAATTGAACCTTCTTTGCCAACTCGTTTCTTGCTCAAAGAGAAACGTTTAGCAGGAAAAATATTAGATTTTGGTTGCGGTTTGGGTGCAGATGTAGATTTTTTGAGAAAAAACAAGTTTGATGTTACCGCTTACGACAAACATTATTTCCCCGAATATCCACAAGAAAAATTTGATACAATCATTTGTAATTATGTTTTGAACGTGCTTTTGCCCGAAGAACAAACACAAGTTTTAATGGAAATAGCACAGCTATTAAAATCAAGTGGAAAAGCCTATTTTGCAGTTCGCAGAGATATTAAGAAAAATGGTTTTGTCTATAATCCGAAAAGAAAAGTTACTGTTTATCAATGCAATGCTGTACTTCCTTTTCAGTCTATTTTTAAAACAGAATATTGTGAAATTTATGAATATCAGCATTATACAACACTTCACAAAGGCAATAAATTAATAAGTCCCTTTTTTGAAGAGAATGAAATTAGAGAGCTTATCATAGAAACTGCCACTGTTTTCGCTATTAAAGACAAATTTCCTGTGAATGAAGGTCATGCTCTTGTAATTCCTAAAAGATTGGTAAGCAATTATTTTGACTTAGATTTTAGAGAACAAACAGCGATTTGGCTTGCTGTCAATAAGGTAAAATCTATTTTAACACAACAACACAATCCTTATGGTTTCAATGTCGGTTTTAATGTAAATGAAGCGGGTGGGCAAACTGTTTTTCACACACATATTCACGTTATTCCACGTTACAAAAATGATGTAGAAAATCCCAAAGGTGGAATCAGGAATGTAATCCCTCAAAAAGCAGATTACACTAAGCAAGAGCAAAAGAAAACTACTAATTTTACAAAGCCTCAAAATACTGTCTTAGTGGCTATTATGAACGATAAAAAAGATTTTTTGATAGCAAAAGAACAACTTTGGTATCGTATTCCTGTGAAGTCTGCACCTAAAAATTTGAGAGAGAACAACGTTAAATTTTTGGCTTTTTATCAAACCAAAATATTTGAAAATGAGCAATATTCTATTCGTTGGTATGCTGAAATTACAAAAATAAACATTGTAAAACGTAGCTATTTATTTCCTGATGAACCTAAAAATCCAAAAACAGAGCAAGAATATTACAAATTGGAATTTGCTCAATTATTGGCTTTGCCTGAACCAATCATTAGTAAAAAAAATAGAAGAATTACCTTTATTCCTACTACTGAATATAAATTTTTCAATGCAAAGGAAATCAACTACTTATTTAATGATAGTGTTATAGAAGATAAATTTTGGGAGGCTCTTGTGCAGAATAATATTTCGTCAGAAAGGCAATATCATGTTTCTAAAAATAATTCAAATTGGTTTTTGGACTTTGCTATATTTTGTAAAGATGGAAATATCAATATCGAGTGTGATGGTGATACTTTCCACACAGAAAAAAAAGACGTAAAAAGCGACAAAATAAGAAGCAATGAGTTAGAGAGTTTGGGTTGGTCTGTATTGCGTTTTCACACAGACCAAATAGAGCATAATTTAGAAAATTCTATCAATGTAGTCAAAGAAACTATCAATAAATATGGTGGAGTAAAGGATACTGAAAGGAAAGATAAATACATTCTTTATCCCAAAGATGATGATAAAACACAAATAAAACTCTTTTAAAAAAGACATTCCTAAAATTTGTTTTATACCAGCCTAAGCCGTAACCATTGCGGCTTTTTTTATTATATTTTCTCACATAAACAAATTGAAATCATGAAGACTAAAAAAATTCGACACGTACTTGGCATATCCGGGGGCAAGGACAGCACTGCCTTAGCTATCTATCTTCGGGAGCGATACCCTTCCTTAGAGATAGAATACTATTTCTGCGATACGGGCAAGGAACTTGACGAAACCTACGACCTGCTCAAAAACTTAGAGGTTTTTTTAGGTAAGAAAATTACCTACTTGCAAGGTGTCAATGTAGAAGGCGTTGCGCCCTTCGACCATTTTTTGAAGCTAAACGGCGGCTACTTGCCTTCGTCCTCTGTGCGTTGGTGTACACGCAAACTCAAACTCGCACCTTTTGAGAAGTTTATCGGAGATGACCTTTGCGTATCTTACGTAGGGATTCGCGGAGATGAGGACAGAGAGGGCTATGTATCTACAAAACCCAATATCCAAACGATTTTCCCTTTCCGCAAAAATATGTGGAGTAAGGAAATGATAAATAAGCTATTGAAAAACAGCAATATAGAAAACCTTGTAGGGCTTTATGATACCCTTGCAAGCGGGAGTGTGCGGGCGCGTGCCTTAGCGGTAGCGCAAGAGCCTATCAGTGCGAAGTTTCCGCAAGCAAGCAAACTCAATTCCCTGCTCGATATCAGCATTGAGTCATTCAATCGGGTCATGTTTGCCTACTTGCGTACTATCAACTCCGTAGTAGGGCAGTTGGAGGATTTTCCCCTGCTCGACAACGAAGACATATTGGCAAAAGACGATATTTTCCGCATTTTGAGGGAAAGCGGGGTAGGTATGCCGCAGTATTACACAGAAATCCCTTACGAGGTAGAGGGCTTGGCAGGAACGTATCACCGCAGTAGGTCGGGCTGCTTTTTCTGCTTTTATCAGCAAAAAATAGAGTGGATTTGGCTTTACGAACAGCACCCCGACAAGTTTGCGGAGTCGCTGCGCTACGAAAAAGACGGCTTCACATGGATACAAGACGAAAGCCTTGCTGACCTCGTGAAGCCTGAACGCATGGCACAAATTAAAAAGGAACACCTCTTACGCACTCAACTCAAAGCAAGCAAAAAGAAATCTCCGTATCTCTTGGATATTCTGGAAGACGCAGAGGAAGGGTGTTTGAGTTGTTTTGTGTGAGTGAGGTTGCGCCCCTACGGGGCTTATGAGGTGAGGTAAATTATCTCTTTTCTACCAATATTTCACCCCTACGGGGTTTTGCAATCAGTTCCGTTAGGAACGGCATATTTGTAGGGAAGGGTTTGATAGGTAAGGAGATAAGTCCCGTTAGGGGACGAGAGAATAAGAAATAAGATTGGCAAGTTGCGTTATTTTATAGCAATCTTAAATGTGATTATTTTTTTTAAGTCTATTGTTATTTCTTCATTATGCTTAAAGAATTGTACTATCCCAAAAGTTGTATTTATCAAACAGGCAAAGAATACGAACCTCTACATTTCTTTGTAGAAGTCTTGCCTCATGCAACTACTTTTGATTTGCTTTTAGGTTATTTCAGTTCTTCTGCAATTAGTGTTCTTTCCATTGGTTTTGCTCATTTTATTGCAAATGGTGGTAAAATGAGAATCATTATCAATGATGTGCTTTCCGAAAAAGACAAACAAGCAATTCAAAAAGCGAAGGAAGGCGAAATAAGCATAGATTATGCTATTCAAGATGTACTAAAACTCAAAAATCACTTAGATAGCTACGGAGAACACTTTTTTAACTGTCTTTCATACTTGATTGCCCAAAATAGAATAGAAATTATCTCTATCAGACCGAAAGGCAGTAGCGGGATAGCGCACTACAAATCAGGCGTTTTCAGTGATGGTGAAAACAAAGTTCACTTTAACGGTTCTTGCAATTTTACTGCAAAGGCATTATTGGAAAACTTAGAAAAGTTAGATATTCGCAAATCTTGGGCAGGTGAAGCAGACTTTGCTTACATAGAAGAAGCAGAAAAAGATTTTGAGCAGCTATTTAGCAAGCAAGCAGATTTTGTAGAATATTTGGCAATAGAAGACATCAAAGAAGTAATTAACAATCAGTTTGGAAGCAAGGATTTAGATGAGTTACTTTCTGATGAATTAGAATTAGCAAGGGCAAAGAATCTTAAACTCAATGCAAGTCATACCTTAAAATCAAAAATAGAGAAGTTAGAGCAGTCTATCATCAGCAAGCAAAATGAGCCAAAATTCCCTTACAAAGAAGGCGCAAGAGCCTATCAAAAAGAAGCATACGAAAATTGGGTAAGGAATAACTACAAAGGCATTTTTGCGATGGCAACGGGAACGGGGAAAACTATTACTTCTTTGAATTGTTTGTTGGAAATTTACAAGCAAACCCATGTTTATCAGGCTATTATTCTCGTTCCTACTAATGTTTTGATAGAGCAATGGGCAAAAGAGTGTAAAAAATTTAACTACAAAAACATTTATAAGGTATCTTCTAACTATGATTGGAAAAAAGAGTTGAGTGGTTTGAATACTGAGTTTACTTGGAACAAAAATGCAAAGCCAAATTTTATCATCATTGCAACTTATAAAACCTTTTTTGGCGAGGCGTTCCAGAAAGGAATTTATAAGAAACTGCCTGAATCTACTTTAATGATAGCAGACGAGGCGCATAACCTTGCTTCTCCTTCTCATTTGCTTTTACTCCCTACTTTTCGTTTCTCAAAACGCATAGGGCTTTCTGCTACTCCTAAAAGAATTTATGACGCACAGGGAACAGAAGAAATAGAAAAGTTCTTTGATGATAAGCCGCCTTACGTCATCAATTTTGACATGAAAAGAGCAATAGATGAGCGTTTTCTATGTAGGTACAACTATTTTCCAAAAATAGTAACGCTTACAGAAATAGAGCAAAAGCAATATGTGGAAATTACCAAGAAACTAAGCCGATTCCCCAAAAATGGAGATTGGCTTGAAAATGAGAATGTGCAAATGATGCTTATGCAACGCAAGCGCATTTTGCACAAGGCAGAAAATAAGCTAATCGTATTTCGGGAAATATTAAAAGGATTAAAACAAGAAGATAAACTTCACTATGCCTTAGTCTATGCCCCCGAAGGCTTCAAAAATAGGAATGAGGAAGATGAAATAGCTTTTGAGGAAGAAAATGCGGAATCAGAGAAAGTAATTGATTTGTATATCAAAGCACTTAGGGAGATTTCACCAAATACCACAACTGCACAATACACAAGCACAACAAAAGACAAAGATTTTATCTTAACACAGTTTGAAAAAGGAGGCATAGATGTCCTTTTTTCTATGAAATGCTTAGACGAAGGAGTAGATATTCCAAGAACTGAAACAGCTATCTTTTGTGCAAGTACAGGCAACCCTCGTCAGTTTATTCAGCGCAGGGGGCGTATTCTTCGCACACATGATGACAAAGAAATTGCGACAATTTATGACTTAGTAGTAGTTCCCTACACAGAGTCTAACAGTCCTTATTTTGAGATAGAGAAGCGATTGTTTAAGAACGAATTAGCAAGGGTTGCTAATTTTGCAGATTTAGCAAATAATCATTACGAAGCACTTGCTTATTTGAATCCCCCACTGGATATTTACGGCATTAACATCTATTCACTTGAATCTGATTTTTAACGTCTTATGATATACGATAAAGATAAAATATTACAAGAATTTTTGAAAGACCCGCTTTTGCGTGAAAAATATAATATTCCAGAAACACACCTGCAAAGTATTAAGACTTGCAGAGATAAATCGGAATACCCAATTATTGAGTTATTACAAGAACTCATTAAGTTAGAAGAAGATAAAACTATAAGTGAAAGTCGTCTTTCAGGCAAATATTATGATATAGTTGGAAAAAAATTAAAATAAATAACATTATGATTATCAAAGCAATCCGTCTGCAAAACTTCTTGTGTTACTACGGAGAGAACGAGATTACGTTTTCCGAAGGTTTAAATCTCATCTTAGGGGCTAACGGTTTTGGGAAATCCAAGCTCTATGATGCTTTACATTGGGCTTTTGATGATTATATTTTTAATACAGAAACAGGCGAATCTGAAAACACAAGTATTGTCAAGTCAAAATTAGTTTGCGACAAGACAAAGGCAGAGTGTGCAATAGGAGAAATCATTACAACTTCTGTAGAGATAGAAGTAGAGCATACAAGCAAAGAAACCTACCGCCTAAAAAGAGTTTACACTATCAAAAAAATAGGAGAGAGTCAATTTACAGAGCCTTTGAAAAGTGAAACAAGCCTTTTTTATAAAGATGTGCTGTATTTTAAACCTACTATTGAGGATTTTACAGAAAAAGTAGAAAAACTAATTCCTTCCTCTACTCGCCCTTACGTTTGGTTCAAAGGCGAAAGAGGAATAGAAAAATTAATCAATACCACAGATGAAAAGAGTCTAAGAGAGGTAATTGAGAGGTTATCTAACATTTCTCGTTGGGAAAGTTACAAGAAAATAACAGAAAAAGCCACAGAAACCGCCTCTGCGGATTTAACTAAGCAAAGAAATACCAATAAGAAAGAAGCTGATAAAATAGCCGATTTGGAAAGGCAAAAAAATAATTTAGAAAAAGAGATAGAGAGATTAGAAAAATATATAGAAGACGATGAAAAGAATAGGGCAATAGCAGAGGAAGAGCAGGAAAAATACTTGGCTAAAAAAGATGATGCAAATAAGATTAAAGAAATTCATACCAAGCTATTTTCTGCAAAAAAACAATATGAAAATATAAAGAAAGAGTATGAAAAGAAAGATATGGGTTTTACAACTCAACTATTTGATAAACAATGGATTTTGTTGGGCTTAGATAAATATATTGCCGAGTTTGGGAAAAAAATCCAAAATTATGACTATGAAAAGGAAGATTTAAAAAGGAAACAAACAGGAAAAGAAAGCAAGTTTAAACTATCTGCCAACATTCCTGACCCTATCAAATTGCAAGAAATGTTGGACGAGGGAAAATGCTTTGTCTGCGATCAGCCTATTGCCGAACATTCCGATGCCTATCATTTCATCGAAGAAAAAATGAATTATAAGGAAGAGATAACGAAAGTATTAGACACATTAAATAATCATGAGGAGTTTTTTAGCCAACTGCGTAATAATGCACTTAGATTAGAAACTGTAATTCAAGATGTTCCCCAAGACATTACAGAATATATGAAAGAAATTGAGCATTTGAAACAACAAGCAAAAATCGCAGAAGAAGAAGTAAATAGAATAGAAAACGAACTAAGTCGCTTGGTGCAAAGTGCTAATATAGAGGAAGAACAAGCAGATAATATTATGACTAACTACCGTCATGCTAAAAAACGAGCGAACGATTTAATAAGTAATATTGCTACAAATCAAGAGCAATTAAGAATAAACAAGGCTAATCTAAAGGAAAAAGAACAGGAATTACATAAACTCACCAAAGACGATAGTGAAGTGCTGTACCTTGAAAAGGTAAAAGAAATATTAGAAGATATAAAAACAATTGCTCATAATACAAAAGATAGGATTTACCAACAACTTATCCAACAATTAGAAGACAAGGCAAATAAGCATTTTACCAATATCAATAATATTGGTGGTGCTTTTGTAGGAAAAATCAAATTCCAACCTTGGGGAAAAGGCTTTAGACCTAAAATTATGAGTAACGGGGTTGAAGTTTTTAGCTCAAATACATCTAATATTAGTGCTATGAAGTTATCTATTATCATGGCAATTATCTCAGCAAAAGATAGAAATGCAGAATTTTATCCTTTGATAGCAGACGCACCTGTTTCTGATTTTGATGAAGTAAAAACAATTACGCTACTAAATGAAATAGGTAACACTTTTACACAAAGTATTATCATGTTTAAAGACCTTCTAAAAGAAAATAAAAACCCAAATAGTCAGCAAGATATTTATATAGTTGATGACGAAGCATTAAATGATTTACGCCAAAAACTTCCGAAAGATAAGCCTATTGTGGTTCATCAACTCTTTGCTTATAATAACTCAGATGTAGATAATCGAACTGGAACTTATACTAAAATTCAAAAAGTGAAAGAGTTATGAGAAAATTAATGGACATAATAGAAGGAAAAATTTTTAAAATTTCTTCTAAATATTTCACCTCTAAACCTATTGAGAAAGGTTTATTAGTCGACTATGCTCGTAAATTAGGTGGACAAAAAGGTTCTGGAAATGAAGAAGGAAAAATAGAGCGAGGTATGGCTTTTGGGACTGTTTTTGATTTCTTATTATATGCTTTTTTATTAGGTGTAAGACTGAATAAATACGAACCAATACAAGAAAAAGAACAAACAGAAGCTCCTTTCCAAACAATTAGGGATAGTGGGCAAAAGCGGATTAAAATTATTCAATTTATAGTGATGATTCTTTTAACAAAATCACAAAAAGAACTAATAGATATAGAGCAGATGAATGAAAAAGAATTAGAAGATTTTGCAAAAGAACTTATTACTATGCTTGAAGGCTATGCAAATGGAGGCTTTGAGATAATCAGCCTTTATAGAGAGGATAATGAACAGTATTTTGAAGACACCAACAATTTCGTCAATTTCCTTACAGATAGTCAAGAGCAGTTTTAAAAAAGCCTATCATAACTCATATTATTCTCACACTTATAACACTTGCCAACTAAAATAAAAAGGAACTTTTTTCTTAGTCCATATCAAAATGCCTGAATTTAGCATGGAATCGCAGGCAAAATCTGCCCACTTACCTCGCCAAATCCAACACGTACATTGTTTTTTTGACAATAACCGCGCATGGTTACGGTATCATAATCTTCCAAAAACTTTCGCAAACTTCCATCGGGCATAGAGAGAGGATTAGAACCACGCCAAGTAAGCTCAAGCATGGAACCAAAACTGTGTGGTTCTTTGCCACTAATCGTGCCTGAAGCACACAAATCCCCAATATTAAGGTTACAGCCATTCACCGTATGATGTGCTAATTGCTGGCTCATATTCCAATACAAATACTTAAAATTGGATTGGCAAATGATTTTTTCACCTTGTTGGGGAGCTGTGATAGCGACTTCCAGATTGATGTCATAGTTTTTTGCTCCTTCAAACGCTAAATAGGATAAAACAGGCGGCTCTTGTATTGGGCTATTGGTCTTAAAAGCGGCTAATGCTTCCATAGGTACTATCCAAGGAGAAATGGAAGAGGCAAAGTTCTTACCTAAGAAGGGACCAAGAGGTACGTATTCCCAAGATTGAATATCTCTGGCAGACCAATCATTAAAAAGAACTAATCCAAAAATGTAATCTTCTGCTTGTGAGGTACTGATTCTCTGCCCCAATTGGGTAGATTTGCCTATGACAAAGGCAACTTCCAACTCAAAATCAAGCATTTGTGTTGGTTTGAATTGAGGTAGTGTTTGTTCGGGAGATTTGACCTGTCCCCAAGGACGAATGATAGGCGTTCCTGATACGACTATAGAGGAGGCTCTGCCATGATAGCCCACAGGCAAATGTTTCCAATTAGGCAGTAGGGCATTGGCGGGGTCGCGGAACATTTTGCCTACATTGGTCGCATGCTCCTCGCTTGAGTAAAAATCAGTATAATCTCTTATATAGATAGGCAGGTGCATCTCTACTTCTTTGGCAGGAACTAAAATGTTATTTGCTTGATTTTTAAGACTACCATTTCCTAAAGTTAATAGTTCTATCAAACGATTTCTGAATTGTTGATGAATATTTTTTCCTAAGCCTATAAACTCATTGAGCGTATTTTTTTGAAAAACAGTCTTATCAAAAGCAAGACTATCCAAAAAATTTAACTCGGAAAGGGCTTGCAAATCGATGATGTAATCGCCAATTCTTATTCCTGCTCTGGCAGAATGTCTTGGTGAGCTAAATATACCATAAGGGAGGTTATAAATACTGAAATCACTATGGGCTGGGATATCTACCCAAGAAATAATTTCAGAGAGTATATGATTGTGCATGACATTCAATTGGTTAAGATTATACGCCTTCGTTTTGTACTTTTTCTATGTAAGTATCTATAATTTTAGTAAGAATATCTAAAGGTACAGCACCATTTTGTAGTAATACTTCATGAAAATCTTTGGCATTAAATTTTTCTTTCAACGTTTCTTGTGCTTTTTTTCTTAAACTCTTAATTTGTTGATAGCCTGTATAATAAGCACATGATTTGGCTGGATACATAATCACACCATCTACCATGTAAAGCACTTGTTCGTAACTTAGTCCAGAGTGCGTGATGGCATAAGCGATGGCTTGGTCTCGTGTCCACTTTTTGAAATGTATGCCTGTATCTATGACCATCGCTATTGCGCTTGCTAAACTCAAGTGATACATTCCTAAACGGTCATGTAAGGATTTGAAATATCCGTATTCATTGGCTAATTCTAAAGAATAGTGCGCCCAACCTTCATTAAATGCGTCAAAGTATAAAATACGACGGAAAGTGGGTAGTGTTTTTGCCTCTCGTTGTATAGAGATAGGAATATGTTTGCCTAAAACAATATCTCTACACACTAAAGCACGATTTTCAAATGCTCTCCATTGTTGTTTTTTACTCATATTTAAGTACACAAATGCAAGGGGTTTTTCATCTAAAGCAGAGTTTTGATAGGTAATAGAAGGAAGGTATTTTTCTTTGAATAAGGGAGCAAATTGTACTCTCAAAACTGTTTTAGGCTTTGTTTCAAAGATGTAAGAAAGATTTGTATCTAACTCTTTGATTAAAGTGCGAATATCCTTTTGTAGTCTTTCGTTTTCTTTGTTTTCATACGAGAATGCGGTATCTTGGGCGATTTCTTTGATACAATCACTTATTGAGAGTGTAGCAGGGTATTGAAGTTCGTCTAAAACAGAACGCATCTTTTGGGTGATATTGGCAACTTCTTCTAATCCCGATTGGTGCATTTCTTCTGGAGAAAAGTCTGCGTTCGTATATTTTCTTAGCATAAAGGAATAATAACCTTCTCCGTCTTGAAATCGCCAAATTCCTACATCTGTATCTTCTACCAATCTGCTTTCTTTGATTTCGTCAAGCATACGAATCATCTGTTGATAGGCAGGATAAACGGAGTTATCTATTTGCGCTTTGACCTCACTACCCAATTCTCCTTTAATTTTACCATTGATATTGGGCAGTTTATCTATCTTTTTCATGAATTCTGTATAGAGGATATTTTGTTGTGATTTGACCTTTGTAAAATTACTTAATTGGGTTAGTAAATTGTCTATCACGAAATTAGGCATGGACAAAACGGAATCCTCCTGAGCCTTGATTCGGGCAGAAATCTGCTCGAAATACTTAGAAAACTTAGCAAGGCGGTAGATGTAATCTCTTGCTTCAGAATAAGAAGTAATCTTATGCTCTGACACCATAAAAAATGGTAGCTCTATGTGCGCTCCCTTGATATGATTAAGGGGATAACTATAATCTTTGTAAAGAAGGTGTTCGTGGACTTCATTTTCAAGAAACCAATCCAAAACATCAGTAGAAATAAGCTGAGCAGTAGTTTGCTGGGAGCGTTTATAACTTCTCAACATTTCAAAATCTTTTTCTAAGCGATGATAGCGTTGCTGAGCTTTTTCTGCTGATACATTATTTAATTCGTTGTTGTAAAAACTAATCCCATAATCTTCCCAAAATCCAAATCGGGTCATTTCTTCTGGCAGGTCTAAGCCATACTCTATCAATAACCTTTCATAAAAATCGTCTATATCAAAAGGTTTGTACCAAATTGTATTGACTAACCAAATGGTTGGCAATAAAATAACAATCCATAAAAAATATTTGGTATAAAATCGCATAGATTAAGAAAATCTATTTTGTAACGTTAATAATGAGTTTGCCCTTCTCGTCCCATTCTTTAGTAATATAAGATTGAAATTTCTCATCAAATGGACGACTTGAGTAAACCGTTTCTCTCTTGCGCGCGTACTTGGTTTGGTCATAATATTCATACCATTTACCTACTTTCTCTCCATCTATATATTCTCCTCTTTCTTTGGGTCTGCCACTTTCATAATAGGCTTTATAAGCACCGTGTTTTACTCCGTTGTGCATGGGCGTGATTTCCTTCACTTTAGTTTTTCCTGCATCGTAGTAAGTAATTTGTGTATCTTCGTACAAGCCTTTGTCATAGTAGAATTTATCTACCAAATTGGTATCCTTGTCAAATATCTCCCACCTGCCATGTTTTACACCAAAATAGAAATATCCTTCTTCCAATGTTTCTCCATTCCATGTCTTTCTGTAATGTCCATGTAGCAATGCGCCATTCTCTTTATCAAACTTGGCAGATTTTACAATCTCTCGCTTTTTTTTGTTCAGAAAATAAATATCTTCGTTATGAGGAGGGGGAGCTTGATAATCATTGATATACTGAAATCGCTCAATCATAATATTTTCTCCACGCAAGTGTTTGATGAAGGTTCTGGCAGTTTTCTTCCCCAGATATTCATTTTTAGGAGTTTTGGCAGATTGAGCAAAGCCATTTCCCTTTTTCAAACCCATCTCTGCAAGCAATCCTTTTTTTTCTTTGTCCTGTTTCTTTGCTTTGGTATTCAGCTCGATAGAAGGCAATACCTCAGTAGTAAGTTCTACATTTTCAGCTTGTAGAGTATCATCTTCTTCTATATCCAAGATTTGACCACTTGCACTTGTGAGGGTAAGTGCAAAGACTATTACAAAAGTAAAAAACAAAAATCTTGCTGTCATACGCTTTATGATTTGATTGTATGTACAAAGATAATTTATTCTAAGATAAAATGAAAAATATATTACAGCTTTATGTCTAACAGGAGTCATCTTTTTAGCTAAACTTGATGTGAGCGAGCATTTCCTAACTCCCCCCTACTCCCTGCTCCACCAATTCAATTTCCTCTGGGGTGAGGTCGTAGAGTTGGTAAACCAATTGGTCTATTTGGGTTTCTTCTGTTTGGGTATTTTCGCCTCTTTCTTTTTTTGCCAAGATAGAATCTACTATTTTGATGATGGCTTTTTGGGTTTTGGTATCTGCGTTGGGAATCACAAATTTTTCCACAGAGGTCTTTTTGAGTACATAAGCCCCGCCTGCGGTATATTCGCCTACACGAATGAAGTAATAATTGAATAGCTTGCTATTGAACAATGCCAATATAAATTTCAGTGGAATGGTTTTAGATACCAAAAAATAAGAAGCACTGGTAAGAAAATGTTTCTGATTGTCATAAGCAAAATTCCAATGTCCTGATATTAAGCCCCATACAATTTTATTTTTGTCGAAATCAGCATAGTAAGTATTGGCATATCTCTGCAAGGCATACCATTCATACCTTATCCCCGTTTCTTCTTTATTTCTATTAGATAACTTCTTTTTAAATCTGGAAAGGTGTGCCAAAAGTACAGGGTAGTTTTTCTGAAATTCTATTTCTGCCTTCTCCGTAACCAATTCATTCCTTTTGGTATTTTTCAAAGGAAAATGCCATGGGATAAAAAGTAGATGAAGATGATTAAACTGCAAAGCGTACTTATAAATGTCTTTACCTCTTAATAAAGGTTTAATAATATTGGCAATCTTTGGCTCCTGTGCTAATAATTCTTTTTTATCGTCCTCAGAAATTACAAAAGCCTCATCAAAACCTGTGGTAATCCCTCTGTAAATGCTTATATCAGTTATTTCACTAATCGCTTTTCCCTTTGATTTTATTTTATTGATGAGTTGGCTCGTATCTAAGCTGTGGAACAACCAAGCACTTGCTTTGAGTGCGTCTTGGGGAAGGTAGGTCGCCAGATTTTCAATCAAAAGTCCTAAGTTTTGGAGGTCATCTACTTTGTCCTTAAAAAATCGGTGATACCTAAATTTTTCTTGTGCTACTCCTTTGCGAATAATGAGGATAGCACTTGACACCAATGCCGCTTTGAAAGTTCTAACTTGTTCTAAATCAATAATATCATGGAAAGTATAACCTGCTAAAAACTCTCGTAATTTTTTCCCGTATTCCGCATTGAAAAACTTATTGGAATTAATAACGCTCACTATGCCTTGCGCCTGTGCGAGTGCGATAGATTTCTCAAAGAAATAGGTACTTAGGTCAGCCGTCCCTGCATAGACCTGATAGCTTTCTTTGAGATAACTGCTCATGTAGGCAAGCTCGCGGTGCTGTATGTAAGGCGGGTTGGAAATAATTGCGTCAAATCCTTCAAAATCACCATTGTCTTTCAATACTTCGGGAAACTCGAATCGCCACTCAAAGGCATTGCGATAGACAATGTTATTTTTCGTTTCTTCTAATTCTCTGGTCAAACGCTCTTTTTCCTCTTCCAATTGCTTGATTTTATCCCTTTCTAATCCATTGCCCTCTCCATTGCCTTCCTTTTTGTCTATGCCCTTGTTGAACAAGTCATCACTTGCTCTCAAAACCAGTTCGGCGTTTACCCTTTGCAAGCGAACTATGCGCGGGTCGCTGTATTTTGCGATTTCTGTTTTGAAGCTACTTTTGATTTCTGCAATGATTTTTTC